>CAZGAU010000033.1:25076-38817 GCA_964523725.1 uncultured Saprospiraceae bacterium | reverse complement strand
TTTCAAAAATTCCAACTAAATTTAGCTTAAAGCTGCTCTTTCGGAAAACAATTCCGGGAATCACTGTCTAATTTTCAAAAAAAATCGTCGAACAATGAAATTTAAAAACACCTTGAGCATTCTCTTTGCGCTCACCTTATTCATTTCTTCCATTTTTGCGCAGGAAGCGCCGAAAATGAAGCCGGACAAGCTCTCCGAGCAGTTTCACGGCATGCAATGGCGCAATATCGGTCCGTTTCGCGGCGGGCGTAGCGTAGCGAGCACAGGCGTTGTGGGCAATCCAATGTTGTATTACATGGGCAGCACCGGCGGTGGCGTCTGGAAAACCGAAAACGGCGGACAAAATTGGAAAAATATTTCCGATGGCTTTTTCAAAACCGGCTCTGTTGGCGCGATTGCTGTGGCTGAATCCGACCCGAACGTGATCTATGTGGGCATGGGCGAGCACGCGGTGCGCGGCGTAATGACTTCTCCCGGCGATGGCATGTACAAATCGGTGGATGCCGGTAAAAGCTGGACGCACATTGGCTTGCCGGAGTCGCGGCACATTGCCAGAATTCAGATCCATCCGAAGGATTTCAACACGGTGTACGTGGCGGTGCAAGGGCCTGTACACGGCAAGAGCAAGGAACGCGGCGTGTACAAAACCACCGACGGCGGCAAAACCTGGAAACAGGTGTTGTTCGTGGATGAAAACACCGGCGCCAGCGAGATCAGCATGGACATGAACAATCCCCGGATTTTGTATGCTTCTACCTGGGATCACATTCGCCTGCCCTGGAAAGCGGTGAGCGGCGGACCGGGTTCGGCTATGTACAAATCCACCGATAGCGGCGAAACCTGGACGAAACTGACGAAGGGCTTGCCCGAAAAAATGGGTAAAACGGCAATCGCGGTTTCCCGCGCCAATTCTGATGTGGTATATGCCAATATTGAAGCAGAAGGCGAGAAAGCCGGCGTGTATCGTTCGGATGATGGTGGGATGATCTGGCGTCAGACTTCTAAAGACCGGGTCACGATTACCCGCGCCTGGTATTACATCGAAATTTTCCCGGATCCGATTGACCCGGAAACGGTGTATGTACTAAACGCGCCCATGCTCAAATCTACCGATGGCGGCAGAACTTTTGCCCGAGTGAGCGTAGGCCACGGTGATACGCATGATCTTTGGATCAATCCCAATGATAATCAGAATATGATTCTATCTGATGATGGTGGCGCTGAAATCACTTTCAATGGCGGTACAAACTGGTCAACGCTTTACAATCAGCCTACGGCGCAGTTCTACCGTGTGATTACCGACAACCAGTTCCCCTATAATGTGTATGCTGGTCAGCAGGATAATTCTTCGGTAGCCATCGCCAGCCGTACGCTGGGCGCGGGCATTACCGAAAGAGATTGGTACGCGGCGGCGGGTTGTGAAAGTGCATTCCTGGCTTTTGATCCAAATAACCCGGACTTGATTTATGGTGGTTGTTATCAGGGTTATATCGAGGTTTACAACGCAAAAACCAAGGAATCAAAAGACATTATGGCGTATCCGCGGATTGGTTTGGGTACCACGCCAAGCGAACAGAAATACCGATTCAACTGGAATGCACCGATTGTTTTCCAACCGCAGAATCCTAAAGTAATTTATCACGCAGCTCAAAAAGTATTACGTACCGAAGATGGCGGTATCAATTGGACAGAGATCAGTCCTGATCTGACCCGCAATGATATAAAGAAACAGGGCGACGGTGGTGGTCCTTTTACAAACGAAGGGGCAGGTGGTGAAATTTATAATACAATTGCCTATTTGACGGCCTCTACGCATCAGGCGGGCGTGCTGTGGGCCGGCAGTGACGATGGTTTGGTGCATGTAACCCGCGATGAAGGCAAAAACTGGTCGAATGTAACTCCTCTGGGCATCGGCGAAGCATTGATCAATTCAATTGAAGTCTCTCCGCACAATCCTTCCGCGGCTTTTGTGGTGGCCACTAAATATAAGTTTGACGATCCAACGCCGATGATTTATTACACCGGCGACTGGGGCAAGACCTGGACCAAAATTACCAACGGCATTGGCCCGAAAGATTTTGTACGCGTGGTGCGCGAAGACCGCAAGAAGCAGGGTTTGCTCTATGCAGGCACCGAAAATGGTTTGTACGTTTCTTTTGACAATGGTAAAAACTGGCAGAAATTCCAGTTGAATCTTCCCATTGTGCCCATTACCGACCTGACCATCGCCGATAATGACCTGGTGGCAGCTACTTCCGGGCGCGCATTCTGGATTCTGGATGATCTGGGACCGCTGCAGCAAAGTATGGGCAAACTGAGTGACCAAATCACGGTGTTTGAATCAAAGCCGACTTATTTAGTGGATGGCGGCGGCAGATATCGTGGCGACGCGCCGGTGGGTGAAAATCCGCCGACCGGAGTTATTATATCTTATTACATGCCGGAAGATATGGATAGCACTGAAATGAACATGCTGATTTTGGATAAAGATGATAATATTATACGCACGTATAAAAATATGCCAGACAAGAGCTTCAAGCGTTATGAAGGCGGCCCAAGCCCTGAACCGACATTCGCGACCAAAAAGGGCGTGAACCGCTTTGCCTGGGACTTCCGCAGAGAAACCGCCCCGGGCGTGCAGGGGGTCTTTATCAATGGCGATTATCGCGGTAGCCGCATCGCTCCGGGCGATTATAAAGTGCGCATCGTGACGCCCAAAGGCAATGTAGATCAGCCTCTTACGGTGGTCAAAGATCCACGTGTGGAGGCTACACCGCAGGATTATGCAGCACAGCAGCAGGTGTTGGTGCAACTTGACCGTGCCGTGATCGAAGTGCATACCGCCGTGAATCAAATGCGTGAGGTACGTGAGCAGGTGAAAACCCTGAATGCATCGCTCAAGAGCGTGGAAGAAGCCAAGGAATTAGTGAAAATCGGCGATGATTTGATCAAAAAGATCAACGAATGGGAAGAGCAACTGATTCAGCCGAAGCAGAAAACTTTCCAGGATGTGATCAATTTCTACAACCGACTGAGCGCGGAAATGATGAACCTGCGTGGTCGCGTGGATCAGCACAACCCGAAGGTGACCGGCGGCGCCAAGGAGCGTATGACCGACCTGGTAAATGAATGGGATCAGCATCGCAATACGATGAATAAACTCGTTAACGAAGACATCGCCAAGTATAATAAAATGTACCTGGAAAGTAATTTCCCGGCGATTAATATCCCGAAAGTGAGCAAGCCGTAAGGGTTTGTGACAAGGAGAATAAGAGCCAGTGTGATCTGGGGAAATTACCTCAGGTCACACTTTTTTATTTAAGGTTTAAAAGGAATAGTGAATGATTCTCGGATCCATTTACTTTTTGGTCTTTTAAAATAAAATCTCCCCGGAAATGCCCAGTAAAATAAACGCATGAATCCAACGCATAACTCTCGCGAAACATTACATCCTCGTTATTTTCTGAGTACAAAATATCTTTCAGATTCCAGTTTTGATCAAAGGCAGCAATTACGCCGTGCCGGTCGGTATCAAATTGGAATGTTTGATCCCCAATTTTACTTTGTTTATTGGTGGTAAATGAAATATAATAACTTCCGTCAGACGTTCGGCAAAGCGTTGCCATCGTTGATTCCCGGATGTTTTGAGCAATGATCCTTTCTTTTATGAGCACCCCATTCGGATTAAATTCGACAATATTTAGTTTAACATTGATATTATTATTTACCTGTAACAAATCGTCAATTTTCGTGGGTTCTTCTGTTGTGGCAATCACTATAATATTTCCATTCGGTTGTAACATTAAATCAAACCCACTTTCCGAAGTGCGATAGGCGCTGCGGGTAATGCCGGGATTGCCAAATTGCTGGAGCCAAAGTCCTTTACCTTGTGTATTTATTTTTAAAAGGAAAGCATCATTATCATAACTTTCTGTGGTACTTATTTTAAGATTATTATATTTCATGTCAATGCTGAAAGTGCCGGCTAAATAAAAATCACCGTTTTCATCACTGATGATCCGATTTATATTTCCCTCGGTTTTACGAATCCATTTACAATTTCCTTGCCGGTCAAATAGTGCAATGAAATTATTTACATTTTTTTCAACATTGATAATTTCCTGATCGCCAAAACGTAATCGAGCATCCAGTACTCCACTGATGATTACTTCCCCCGCATTATTTACATGACAATTAAAGCCAATACCTCCACCTTCGCCGGTGATTAATTGTAAACATTGACCTTTTTTATTAAACTTTGCCAGGAAGACACCACTGCCGCCGGATTTGGAATATTCATCAAACTGAATATGATCTATGTAATATCCGGTTACCCAGATATTTCCTTCCCGATCAATAGCAATGGCGCAGGCTCTGCCCTTGTTTTTATTTAGTTCCCATAATGTTTCACCCTCCGCAGAAATCTTTACAATGTAAATATAATCTACCCGGTCCGGACCGGTTGCAAAACAAGCGATGTAGCTATTATGATTGCTGTCCACCACAAAGTCTGAATAATGATTGCTACTGATTCGTCCGGTGGTTTTTACATGTTTTAACCACTGCACCTGAAGACTATCAACTATAATATTTGCAACATCAGACTCATAATTAGGAGGCATTTTACCCTGGCAAGCTAATAAAGTGAATATAAATAGTATAAAATAACCGATTTTCATTTACTTAAGGTTTCAGTTGTGATGAGTATCGCGCTTAAAATACGTTGAAAAATATAAGTATTCAACTCTTTAACAAGTCTTTCACAACTGCTCCCGACCATTACCTCTCTGTGTCTCCAAGTCTCGTCCCTACCTCACTCTTCGTCCTTTCCATTCATATTTTTTTATAAAATTTGCAGCAAAACCAATAATAATGATGTAAAAAATGTGTAATATCTGTGCCGGCAGGAAGCTCCGCATTAAATCTGCTCTTTTAAAAAAACGACAAGCTGTATCTAATAATTGATAATCAAAAAATGATTTTATAATAAATTGTAATAAAAAGACAAGCATCATTGAAAAGCCGAAAAAAGGAATTAATAATAAACTCAGCAAAATATTACAACATAATAAAAACACCATCGCCAGTACCAGTGTGATGCGCCATTCGCGGTAGGCAGTGGACTTCGTCGCCCAGCGGATGCGTTGCTGCAGGAAAGAGCGCCAGTTGGGTTTGGCTTTGGTGAAGACAGTCGCATGATGATTTTTTAAAAAGTAAATATCTTTGGGATATTGAGCAGCAATTTTTTGCACCAGCAGCATGTCATCACCTGACGCTAAATGATTAATATCATGAAAACCATTTACTTTATTAAAAATATTTTTGGCGTAAGCCAGATTGGCACCGTTGCTCATGCGCATGGTTCGCGCGTGAATACCCGCGCCGGTAAGCAACATCATACCCGCGTAATCCAGAGATTGAAAGCGTTCCAGCAGATTTTGTTCCTGATGGAAATTAACCGGAGCGGCGATACATTTAGCATGTTTTAATTCATATAATGATGCATGTAATAACAGCCAGTCGTGCGGCGCGATGCAGTCCGCATCAGTAGTGATGATGAGCTCGCCCCACGCCTGGGCTATGCCGATTTCCAGGGCTTTCTTTTTATAGGAATTGAGCGGTTCGTCCTTTACAAAATCGACCAGTTTTAAAAATTTAATTCCCGCGTATTTTTGTTGTAATGAATATAATATTTCCGGCGTTCGGTCGGTTGAATGATCGTCGATTATGATAATTTCAAACAAATCTTTCGGGTAAGACTGGCTCCGGATGGATTGCAGACAGGCTAAAATATTTACTTCTTCATTACGTGCCGGTATAATAATCGAAATGGTAGTGCGAGGCTCAAAGCCGGCTGGAGCTTCCCAAAGAGGTAATAATTTCCAGGATTGCAGTGCTCCGGATATAATATAACTATAAAATAAGCAGCATAAGCAGCTGATTGCTAAATAAATCCAGAAAAAGCTCAATGGTCAATTTTCAATAGTTAATTAAAAAACTGATCGTATTGGTCGTTACTTTTTTCTTCGCGTTGTTGCTCCTGCTTGGGGCTTTCTTTTTGCTTTTCCGGACGTTCCAGTCGCATCGGCTTTTCTTTTACAATCTCTTCAAAATCAACGTATTCGCCCAGTTGTTGCTGTTCCTGCTCTTCGCGGGCTTTACGCATTTGCCTTTTGAATAAAGCCCTGCTAAATAACAAGGCGCTTACAACAGGAAAAAATACCAGAGAAAGCACTGTCGCGCCTATTCCGAGCAGAGTATTCCGGCGGATCATATCGATCAGCCATTTTGCATAATTGACAATCACTTTATGATCGATAATGGCGGTTGCGATCAACAAAAACGGCGACAAAAAGTATAATATTCTGAAGACAAAACGCGCCAATACAAAAATACCTACCAGCACCAAAGCCAGTACGATCAGGCTCCAGATGGAGTTGAGCGGATTATTGTTGTTGCCACCGAATGTATATCTATATTCTTTGCGAAAACCCATAATTTTTCCTTTATTTTACACTACAAGCCGGTTGATGATACGTTTGATATTCAAAGCTTGCTCACTCATTCAACTAATAAAAGTAGGCAAAAGTTTGCATAGAATCAAAACCCATAGACCAAAGGTAGGGTTCTTACCGACGAGTAAAGACGTTAAGGTGTCGTTAACACTTTCTGACCCATTGTTTTTCCAAGAGAATCCCTGTATTTTTGAGGTTTCAAAAATCAGAAATCATGAAAATCCTTACGAGTAGTTTGATAGCCTTGCTTTGTGTATTGCAAGTTGGCATGGCGCAGGAAACTGTTACTTTGACCTGTAATTTGGTACAATGTCCGGATAAACCAAACTTGTATCGCTTTAATGGCGTGACTTTCGAGCCTTTCCAACAGGCAAGGGTTATTTCCGAAGATGTCATTCAGTTTAGCGCGCCTAAATCCAAAGAGCCGGAATTTTATTATATCGGTATGGGGAACAACGTGCGGCCATTGTTACTGGGTACTGAGAAAGAGGTGACGCTGGAAGGCTCTTGCCCCGGTATCACGCAGACGAAGATTTCCGGGTCACTTGTGAACGCCCAATACGAAGGTTTAAAAAATGAAATGAATGAGTTCAAGCAACAAACCGGTATCATGATCCGGCGCTACCGTATGGCGGGCAGAAACGAGGAAGAACGAGCAAAAGTGGTCGCGGATATGAAGGTGCTGGACGAAAAAAAGATTAATTTTCTGGATTCTTTGAAAAAAGCCCAGCCTTTCCTGGCTAAAATTGCTGCGCTGGAAACTTACATCAGCTATGATGGCAATGCCAACAAAGAAAAATATATCAACGAGATCGATTATTTCGCCAACGAATTTTTTCAATTTGTTGATTTCAAGGATAAAACATATGAGGATTTGCCTTGGGTGTATGAGGCTTTTCAGGGCTACGCCGGTACGCTGAGCGGTGTTGGTTTGTCTGATCAATCCCTCAAAAACTATCTGGAAAAACAATTGCAGAAAATTCCGCAAGGCTCACGCACGCATTTGTTGGCATTGAGTGGCGTAATTACTATTTTGAAGCAGCGAAATAATCCGAATTTCGCGCATTTTGCGGAAGCATTTGTCAACGAATTCAAGGAAGAAGTGCCGGCTGCTGCTGCGGATTTGCGTAAGCAATTGGATATTGCCAAGAGTTTTGCCATCGGTGGCGAAGCCCCTGATTTTTCTCAGAAGACGCCGGAAGGCGAGGATATGAAACTCAGCGATTTGCGCGGAAAGGTAGTGCTGATCGACTTCTGGGCGAGCTGGTGCGGTCCTTGCCGTCGTGAAAATCCGAATGTGGTAAAAATGTATAATGAATACAAGGAAAAAGGCTTTGAAATCCTTGGCGTAAGCCTCGATCAGGATAAAAGCCGCTGGCTGCAGGCGATAGAAAAAGATGGACTTACCTGGTATCATGTGAGTGATCTCAAGGGCTGGGGTAATGAAGTTGCGCAATTGTACAGTGTGCGCTCTATTCCGCATACTGTTTTGCTTGATGCGGAAGGTAAGATCATCGCCCGAAACCTGCGCGGGCCGGCACTGGAGCAAAAACTGGCGGAGTTGTTTGAATAAAAAATCATTATTTCGTTCGTCTGAAAAAATAAAGCCGGGGTAGAAAGAGTTAGCTGAAATGCCAAAATAACAGCATCTTCGCAAGAACAATCTTTATAAAATCGTGAAAAACTTTTTCGCAGGTATTTCTGCTTATGGCAAGGCATTGCAATTGATCTCCGAGCTTCGGCTTTGGGGCTATGTGATTGTTCCCGGGATTATCAGTTTGCTGCTGGGCGCAGGCATTATTTGGGGTGCGATTGGCGTCTCAGATGATGTCGGTAGCTGGCTGATTTCGTTTTATCCGTGGGAATGGGGCAGGGGTGTAATAGAAAAAATAGCCAATGTTTTTGGTGGATTGCTGGTGGCGGCACTGGGACTCATTTTATTCAAAAACCTCGTTATTGCATTCGCTTCACCGATCATGAGTCCACTTTCTGAAAAAGTGGAAAAAGCGCTTTCTAATCAACCACCTGAAATTAAATTTACGTTCAAACAAGTCATAAGTGATATAATCCGCGGCATTCGCATTTCTATTTGGCTAATCGTCAGAGAATTATTCTTTACATTATTACTTCTTATCATAGGTTTGGTCCCGATTTTCAGTCCGTTTGTGGCAGTCGCCATTTTTATTATACAAGCCTACTACGCCGGCGCCGGAAATATTGATTTTGCGCTGGAACGCCACTTCCGGGTGCGCGACAGCGTGCGCTTCGTGCGAAATAACCGCTTGCTTGCCATTGGCAACGGCACCGTTTACCTCCTGCTCTTGCTGACGGGAATTGGTTTTTTATTTGCCCTGCCGCTCGGCGTCATTGCAGCTACTGTCGAAACGGTGAAGCGTCTGGAAGATCAATAAAAACTGTCGTTTCCGAGTCTTTTAGGTGTATTTAACCCTGGCTTTTTCACAACTAAAGGTTGAGCTACTACGTTGTACCAATAAAAAACATGCGACTTCTGTATCTTTCTCTTATCCTGTTCTTTACAGCTTGTAATCAAAGCAATTCATCCAGCTCGAACCAAAACGAAAGCAATGCCAATGCTACACCCGTAAGCACTGTTGCTGCCAATACGGATTATAATTCCGTAGCTTACTTTGCCTCAGGTTGTTTCTGGTGCGTGGAAGGCGTTTTTGAAAGCGTCAAAGGTGTGGGCGACGTGGTTTCGGGCTACGCTGGCGGCAATACAAAAAATCCGACTTATTACGAAGTTGGCTCGGGCAAAACCGGCCACGCCGAAGCAGTAAAAATTCCATACGATTCTTCGATTATTGATTTCGCAACTTTATTGAAAGTTTATTTTAACTCGATGGATCCTACGCAGGTGAATGGCCAGGGACCCGATCACGGCTCGGCTTATCGCTCGATCATCTTTTATCAAAGCGAACAAGAGAAAGAACTTGCTGAATCCATGATCAAAGCACTAAATGAATCAGGAAAATATAATAAACCCATCGCGGTGGAAGTAAAAGCTTTTGATAAATTCTGGCCCGCGGAAGACTACCACCAGGATTACATCGAACATAACCCCGGGAACCCTTACGTTCAGCATGAATCTATTCCGAGGATTAAGCGTTTTCAGCGCCAGTTCCCGGATTTGATTAAGCCTGAAAAGAAAAGAATCGAAAATTAATATTTGGCCGTGCCCCCGGCTGGCACATCTGTAGCGCTCGCTGCGCTTCGCACACGGCTGATGTCGCCGGGGTCGGGCTATCCGTTCCAGCCCCTCCTGCGTCGGGGCGTCCACTTCTATCCCTCACGCGAAGTGCGTGTTCCTGTTCATGATGTCAATTTCAATCAATTACAACTTAAGTAGTCAGTTTTACAGTCGATTGTCGAAAGTCTAATTAAACTGACCATCAAATCTTTATAAAATATTTTATTTGAATTTAAAATTGTCTCTTCGCTTATAAAGTAAAGCTCGAACCACTATTTTTTTTTAACGTTTTCTCCCATCTCTCGTCTGTCATCTCTTTTCTGAAATAGTAATAATTCTATCTTTGTACAAAAAACGGTGCAAAGAATTTTAATTTTTATCCTTTCCATTATAATCTGGCTCCCATTGAACGCACAAAAATCTCGCCCAAGAGTTCTGGGCATCACCATTGGCGTATTGCCAACCGGCCAACTGAACGCTATTACCGACGTCCCGGGTGTCAAAGTCGGGCATTACACGCTTGCCCTGGGCGACAGCGTTCGCACCGGGGTAACTGCTGTTGTGCCATATTCGGGGAACATTTTCCAGCAAAAAGTGCCGGCCGCAATTTATCTGGGCAACGGTTTTGGTAAACTGGCGGGCTATTCGCAGGTAGAAGAACTTGGCAATATCGAAACGCCTATCATTCTCACCAATACCTTAAGCGTACCTACCGCTGCCGATGCGTTGATTGATTACACGCTTGCCCTGGCAGGTAATGAAAATGTACGTTCGGTGAATCCGGTAGTCGGCGAAACCAATGATGGCGGTTTGAATGACATCCGTGGGCGACATGTGCGCAAGGAGCATGTGCTAAACGCCATTATCAACGCCGGAGATGGCTTGGTGCTGGAAGGCAATGTGGGCGCGGGTACTGGCACGCGCTGTTTTGGTTTCAAGGGAGGCATCGGTACAGCTTCGCGCAAACTACCGAAAAATCTGGGTGGTTATACCGTTGGCGTTTTAGTGCAAAGTAATTTTGGCGGGGTATTGCAAATTGACGGCGTTCCGATTGGTGTGGAACTCGGCAAATTCTATCTGAAAGAACAAATCGAACAATCGGCGGATGGCTCCTGCATGATGATCGTGGCTACTGATGCACCCCTGGATGCCCGCAATCTAAAGCGTCTGGCCAAGCGCGCCATGCTCGGGCTCGCCAAAACCGGCGGCATCGCTTCCAATGGCAGTGGCGATTATGTGATCGCTTTTTCCACCGCCGAGCAATTACGTGTGCCTTATCAAATGCAAATGGACCAACCTTTGCAAGCGCAGCAGGTTTTACACAACGATGCCATTTCGCCTTTATTTCTGGCAACCATCGAAGCGACCGAAGAAGCCATTATCAATTCGCTTTTTGCTGCGCAAACCACCAGGGCGAATGGCGTCACAGTAGAAGAATTACCTATTGATAAAGTGCTGGAAATCATGAAGAAATACAATCGTTTGAAAAAATAAAAGCTCCTAACATCAAAACAGAAACCGGCATTATCATTCTCGCCGCCGGCGCCTCCACGCGTATGGGGCAGCCCAAGCAACTGCTCGTCTGGCAGGGCGAATCGCTTGTTCACAGGGCAGTGAAAACGGCATTAACTATTGATTGTCAATTGGTTATCCTTGTTTTAGGCGCTCATGTAAAAGAAATTAGGTCGAAAATTGAAACCTGGCAAAACCCGGAGCCAGCACGATTGATAATTGTAGAAAATCCCGATTGGCAGGAGGGCATGAGCACTTCGGTAAAAACTGGTTTGCAAACCTTGTTGAAGATAAAACCCAATATCGACGCGGCATTGGTCATGCTCACCGACCAACCCCTTCTTACATCGGGGCACCTGTTGAAACTGATCAAGCAGATGACAGACGTGAGATGCCAGGTGCCGGAAAAGAATATCGTCGCATCTTTGTATAACAACAGACCTGGCGTTCCGGCGCTTTTTGACAAAAAATGGTTTGGCGAACTGCTTCAGCTTTCCGGCGATCAGGGTGCGCGCGCTTTATTTCAAAAACATGCGGATGAGGTACTCGCGATTCCCTTTCCCGAAGGCGCATTCGATCTCGATACTCCCGAGGATTATAAAAAATTAATTGACTGAAGCCTTTTCAAATCTTCAACTTACCTTCCTACCTTTGCGTTAAGCAAATAAAAACATCCATGACCATTCACCGTGAAGGTTACGCGATTATAGGTATTTCTGTTGCCGTTATTACAGTAGTTATTGCTCTGGCAAACAGGTATTTACCTGATTTTTGGAGCGGATTTTTCACCGCTGTGCTGGCATGTCTGGCTATTTTGATCGTGCAATTTTTCCGGAACCCGAGAAGGATTATTGCGCAGATCGACAATGCACTGGTTTATGCACCTGCCGATGGCAAGGTGGTAGTGATTGAAGAAGCCGAGGAGCCGGAGTATTTCAAAGACAAGCGCTTGCAGGTATCCATTTTTATGTCGCCGCTGAATGTGCATGTCAATCGGAATCCGGTGAGCGGTGTTGTAAAATACACTAAATATCATCCCGGAAAATATTTAGTTGCCTGGCACCCAAAGTCTTCCACCGAAAACGAACGCACCACGGTGGTATATGATACCGGAAAAATGGAAATCTTGGTTCGCCAGATCGCCGGCGCTGTAGCCCGCCGCATTATCAATTACCTGAAAGTAGGCGAAGAAGTGAAGCAGGGCGGCGAAATGGGCTTTATTCGTTTTGGCTCACGGGTGGATTTATTCTTGCCGTTGGATGCGAAGATCGAAGTGCAAATCGGGCAGCCGGTGCGGGGAAATGTGGATGTGATAGCAAAATTATCATAATTTGGCAAAAATATGATGGGAATATAATAAAATCACTCTCGCCATATCACTTCGCCAATTTTGTTAATATATGCCCATTTTCCAGCCTTTTCCGTCCATGCTAGGCCATCCCGGAAGGGCAATACCGCATCAAATGAAGGTTTGATTATCATATTTTTATTTTTATTAATAAACCCCCATTGTTGATCCATGCGTACCGGCGCCAGCCCTTCGCTGAAGATTCCGGCATCCTCAAAATGAAACGGAATCGCGGGTAAGCCTTTTTTATCAACAAAACCAAAGGTTTTACCCGATTTCACAGGTGCCAAATCTTCGCTGAAATCGCCCGCAAAATCGTAGCTGGGTTTTAAAATCATCTCACCATCAGTATTCAAAAAACCAAATTTTTTGTCCTGAATAATCGTGGTTATGCCTTCCGAAAATTCGCCGAAAGGCTCGTTGTCGGGTATATCAAATTGAGGTTCCAATAGGATTTCACTGAAGCGATGGGCCAAGCCCCATTGCTTGCCCAACCGCACGGGTGCTGCATCTCCCTGAAAAGGAAAACATTCGTCAAATGGCAAAATCATAATGACCCGACCTTCCGGATCGATATACGCCCACTGGTCGTCGAGCTGCACGGGTGCCAGTCCCCCGGAAAATATGCCCGCACGAGCAAACTGAGGTTCGATGACAAATTCCCCGTACTTGTCCAAATAACCCCAGCGTCCGCCCAGCCGCACCGGGGCCAGCCCTTCATTGAACTCGCCGGCATCTTCAAACTGAGCAGGAATCGCAAGGTTGCCATTGACATCCAGGTAGCCCCAGCGACGCACCAATTGTGCCGGTGCCAATCCTTCATGGAAGTAGCCGACATAATTGAACATACGTTTCATCAACAATCGCCCGAGTTTGTCCATCGGTACAAGCCGATCGTTGAGCAATACCCGCGAAAAACCATTGTAAAAATCTTCGGCTTCTAGAAATTGCGGTTCAATAATCACCTCGCCGCGAGCATTCATAAAGCCGTAGCGCCCGCGCTCCCGAATGCGGAAAAGCGGTTGATCGAGGTCAAAAGCAGCAAGGCCCGAACCATTGGACTGGAACAGGGAAAGTTGACTTTGGGTAAGCCCGGATTGCTGACGCGAATGTAATTTTGCCATCAGGTGCGAAGATAAGGTTTATGGTTTGAAGTTT
>CAZGAU010000033.1:1548-24976 GCA_964523725.1 uncultured Saprospiraceae bacterium | reverse complement strand
ACGCGAATGTAATTTTGCCATCAGGTGCGAAGATAAGGTTTATGGTTTGAAGTTTATGGTTTGAAGTTTATGGTTTGAAGTTTTTGGTTTAAAGTTAGTTTTGAGAATTTTGAAAATTTGTATAGAAATTTAAACAAAAAGTTTGATAAATTTGCATAAGGGTTTGAAAACCCTGTTTGAATATCAAAAATCAGCAAATGTAGCAGCATGAGCATGCGCGAAGATTTTCCGGCAGTAGGCTCCAATTATATGGGCGGTGAAAGCGACGGGTATGAATACCGTACTGTTTTCGCGGGTTCCAGCTTGCAACAAAGCTTCAAAATGGTTCGGGCATTTCTGAAAGAACAGGGCTATGGCGAAGTGCCTCTACCCAAAAATTCGGAGGAATTGCTCTTATTTCGGCTACCTACCCGCAACAAACAAATCCTCCTATTTGAAGACAATGGCTACGTCCACAATCCGGTGAAAATTCTTTTTCCGATAGACCAGCGCAAGCGAACGACACTGATTTTATGTATTTATAATGAAAATGATCCGGATCATTTACTAAAATTTCATCGGGTGCTGGAACGGAGAAGAGATGCGCTCAATGCAGAAAATAAAACCTCGGGGGAGGGAGATTTGGAGATGGGGTGATTTTAGGACTAGGAGACTCTGGAATTATGTGACTGAAAATATAATGAATGTAATTTTAAAAGATCACAAATCACAACGCACATTTACCGACTCCCACAAAAATAGCGACCCACACCAAGCCTTTTATAAGGAAAAACAGAAATCCTGCGACACCCACGCGCTTGAGCCAAAGCTTGAATTTTCCAGACATTTGGTTATTTTTTGAGTAAATAACCACTCGAATCGGATTTTTGTTTCAAACCAGACATCATAATTGTTTCAGGATTTCTATCACCTGGGCACGCGTCATGCCGGGTTTAATCAAGGGATTCAGGTGGTATTGGATTAGTTTTTTGTCGATTTCGGCGTAGTCGGTGGTGCAAGTCCATGGCTGATAGAAAATACTTTGGGGGTAACGATCTGAATCATTTAACAAACCAAGCCCCTGCGTCAATTCCTCCCGAAGCAAGTGCCGCTGGCAGGCTTGTTCCTGGGTTCTGAACACATCCACATATATACTGCCTTTGTAAATTTCGTAGCGGGAATTCCAGTAAACCCAAACGAGGCCCCAGTTTGCATTCACATAATTAGCCGCATTAGGCTCGTATTGAGCAGCGTAAGTTGTTCCGTTACCGAAAAAAGCAATGAAATTGGCTTCTGCCTGATTATGGACACGATAGATTTTAATGGTTCCGCTCAAGTCATTTAGTTCGGCTATAATATTATCCAATTCATTATTTAAATCATGATAACTGGTATCAGGCAGGAATATTTTTATATCGCTTACCCATTTTTTTATTACATTGGAACTGGAGCCAAATTCATTTTGCAGGCTGACCTCCAGGAAATACGTTTGCGCTGCGGTTAGTGTCTCTTTGGGAGTTGCTTGTTCTTCCTGATCCTTGCTGCAGCTAAAAAATACAAGCATCATAAAGGCAACGTACAAGAACCTGTTAGGTGTTACATATATCATGTTTACTTAAACTTTGCTTACAAAGTTACATTATTTTTGCCGGTTATTTTGGCGCATATACAATTTCGGTCGGATGCCGACTAATTGAAAAAAGGTATTGCTAAACGTCGGGAAGCTATCATATCCTACCCGAAATGCAATTTCATTTACACTTAGTTTAGTAGTACATAATAACTCCAGTGCGTGTATCATGCGCAGCATGCGCAAATATTTGATATAAGACATGCGCAGATCGCTCTGAAAAAGCCGGGCCAAAGAGCGTTCACTCAAACCGAATTGCTGGGCAATTTCGCGCAGATATAGGGGGCTGGAGAGGTTTTCCTGCAAATAAGCGGTAATTTTTTTCAGCCGGGTGTCCTTGGCCAACGGTAAATGAAATGGCATTTTATGCAGACTTAATTCCGGTAAAATCGCTTTAATTGCCATGCCGAATGTAAAGCGATTTTCATCTTCTGGTATTATTACACCTTTCCAGGTTCGGGTGTAATCAATCATCTCCATCAGCAGATCGTTGATCGGATACACGCCAACCTCTTTAAAAAAAGGCTTGTCATCGGGTTGCCTTTCAAAAAACAATGCCCGCAGCGTGACAGACGAAGCGGCAGCGCGGATAGAATAGTAAGTGTTTTTGGGTATCCAGATATAATGCCGGGCCAACAAATACCAGGTTTTATCTTCTGTTAGCACATAAACGGTGCCTCCCTCTGCAAAAATCATTTTATCAGTATGATGAGCATGTATAGATATCCCAGCCTCATCGAAAATTTGAGTATCCCCGGAGATACTTCTCGGATGGCGACTAAACTCAGTGCATACTTGTTCGCGTATCTGGTTCATAGTATGACTGTTTTATTACTTTTAATCATAATCAATAAAGCCGATAAATAATATTAATATAGTAAGTAAAGAGACAATTTTAAGTTTAGATTAAAAACTTCATAAGAAATTGATAATCAGATTGATTTGACTTTCGACGGTCGACTGTAAAACTGTCCGACTGCTTACTAGATAAATATCAGCTCTCCTGGAAATATATTTACTTCTCAGAATTCAATTTTATCAATAACAAACTGCCCTATTTTCGTGCCGTGCCGGTTGCCTGCATCACAATCCGAGCGGAAGTGAATACCTCCGTACACCCTACTTATAGACACTTCCTGCGCTGCCTGCCGGAAAGAAGTAAATGAGCGCACCGGTAAACCATATTCCTGCTCAGAAGTATCTGTATATGCTTGATTATCACCAAATAATGCTGTTAGCACTTCTGCAGCAGCGGCAGAAATAGTGCTGTGGGCGCTGGTATAAGCCGGGAAAGGCGGCGTTTGAATGTACGGATGCCATTCTTTATCAATTTTTGCGCTGATGAGCGTTTCCGGACGTACTCTTATGATATCATATTTTTCGTACCAGGAGCCAATAAAACCTTCATAAAGGGCAACAGATGTAAGGGCATAAGCTTTGAGAGAATTATAAAAACCTACGTTTTCCTTTGTCAAAAACTGTTGACAAATAGCCAGCCAGTGCCCGCCGGGCGTCATTTTTTTATCCTGAAGCATCAAATGCCCTTTTTGCGTAGAAACAAAGGGGTTACAATCCCAGAAAATGGCGATATCTTGCTGCTCGTCTGTAATATTTTTATTTAGTTCATACACCTCCATCAGTTCTTTCCAGAACGGGCTGTTGGGATCTTCGCTATAGGGTGTTGGCGCTTCGGCACGGATAGCTCCGGCAGAATCCATGACCATTGTTTTCATTTTAGGCCAATGCGGCTCCAGTCCATCCAGGTAATCGGGTGGGGTGGGAACCCAGCGTTCGGGGATGCCGGCTTTGATTTCAAAGCGTGGCATGCCTCGGGTTTCATTATAATTATCCTGGCTCATTCGTTTAATAATAACTTCCGCTACTTTTTTACCAAATTCTACCGAGCGGGTGAATGTTTTTTCAGGAACTCGTTCCTTGAGTTGAGCTAGTTTTTGTTGTTCAAAACCCTCAATTTCTTTCACGGAAAAGATCACCTTGGGCGCGGTTGTACAAAACGCAGACAGCGCTGCCACTGTATAGTCATATTCCTCGCCTTCTTCGGGCGATATCATGGTTTCAAATCCGTGCAACTGATTGGTAATGGATTTGGCGCCTGGTTCGGCGAACTTCCCGGCTTCATAGGCTGCCAGAATAGGATAAACATACACCCGACTCGCCACCGGCGGTGAAAAAATATCCACTACGATGATGTCGGTTAGTTTTTTGATGGCGTCATGTACATATTCTGCATCTGCTTGGGTCGGTTGAAGTGATTTCGTTTCTTTACAGGCGCTGAGTAACATGATGCCGAGGCATAGCAATATCATATTTTTCATAAACTAATGATTTTTGTTCTAAAAAAACTTCTTCGGCTTAATGTTAGGGCGCTTTTATTATTTGGCTTTAAAGCGATTCACCATTTTCGGTGATTTTTCGGGTAGGGTTATTTTTTATATCAAAAAATGTTATTTCCATTATATTTTTAGTAAATGAAATACTTCTTGATTCCTGGGATAAAAAGGTGGATCCCCAGGAAAATTCCCGTATTTGCTGCGCGCCGTTTTTATAAGTAATTTGGGCTTTGACTTCATGAGGGTTTAAGGCGATGCTCCGGCTGGCAACTGCTCTGGACTTGAAAACCTTTAAAGGCGCTCGGTTCTGCGTAGCCAGAATAATTTCCTGCTGATTTGCCAAAGTGACTCTGGTCAGCGCTCTGGCATCACCGGGCACATAAAAATGACTTTCTTCCAGCTCTATAGCCCGGAATTGATTGTTGCCATTATTTTTCAAAACAAGCCCATAGGAAGCATCGGCGCGGCCCTGCATCAATTCCATACCAAAATCGTTGCCTACCATCATGATATCCAGCAGTCCGTCCTGATCAATATCATATGGCAGAATTCCGAAAACCGGCGCCAGCTGAGCCTGCATAGGTAATGCCCGGATTTGGAACTTCCCGCCGCCCAGATTCTCTACAAAACTGGTGTACATCCAATTGGTTTTCAGTATCTGCGCGCCTTCCAGCTCGGCTTCGGTGAATACCTCGGGGGCGGTAGCGTTGCCAAATTCAGCGTATGTCTGGAATTTTCGGCGGATCAGGATCAATTGTTTGATCATGTCATCGCGGGTGTGATAAAAATATTCCTTCCGATTGCCCAGCGAATCCTGCCAGAAGCAGGAAATAAAGGGATCGTACAGGCCATTTTTATCAAAATCGTTGGCGTACAGCGTGAGCGGCTCTTCGCCGTTGCACCTGAAATAAATATTTTCCCCAAAATTTCCGGCGATGTAGTCGATATCGCCATCGTTGTCGAAATCACCGGCAGCAAGGCTCGTCCACCAGCCCAGTTTATCCTGGATTCCAGTTTCTGCAGTCACATTCTTGAATGTTCCACCCTGATTTTGCAGGAAAGTCAGGGGCATCCATTCGCCAGCCAGGATCAGGTCAGGAAGATTATCGTTGTTAAAATCTGTCCAGATCGCATCGCTGATCAGACCAATATGCGTTAACTCGGGAAATACCTCGGCGGTTACATCTGTAAAAACAGGCTTATCCTTGTTTTTGGAATCATTTCGGAGGATAAAACTTTTGTCGGTTTTGGGAAATGCCCGCGGCAAAACCCGACCTCCCACGAATAAATCCAGATCGCCATCGCCATCAAAATCGGCGGCTTTCACAGCCTGGCCGCAAGCGGCATTCTTTGGCAAAGCATCGGGTGCTATGGCAAAATTACCCTTACCATCGTTGACACAAAGCACATCCCGATAAAGCGAAGAACCGGCTTCGTACTGGTAGCTGCCCCGCACGATGTATAAATCATTATCGCCATCACCGTCAGCGTCGAAGAGTAAAGTGCCGAGTTCTTCCTCGCGTTTGCCGGGGTCGTTTTTGTAAGCGACTGGTTTTTTAATGAATTGACCATCAGGTGTTTGGAGTAGCCACATGCCGTTTTCCATAGCGCTTCCGCTGATGTAAATATCATCCAACCCGTCGCCATTGGCATCGCCGACCGCAGCGCTGGGGCCATATTGCGAAAACTTGTGCGGCAAGGTTTTTTGATAATCAAAATCAATGAAATCTGAGTCACGCGGCACATAATTCAAGCCCAATTCCGTCGGATCAATCATTTCAAAAATAGAGTTGGCATCCACTTGAGCCAGGGTGGCAGGCTCTGCTGCTGTTAATTCAATTACAATCATCTGATTAAGAGGGAGATCGGTGACCTTGGTTTTGCTGGTTTCGCCCCAGCGAACGATTACTGAATCTACCTGCGTCACTTTACCCAAGCCAAAATGCGCAATATTTTCAGAAGTAGAGATATAGCCCCTCCCCGATACCAATTGTGAAGACTGCGCTTTGCCGTCAAAAAAAGCTGTTACAACCGCACCAAATGCATCAGGATTGGCTTCTGTGCCTTTTACTTTGATTCTTAGGTAATTATTTTTGTCTTTTTGTTTGCCATCGTTCAAGGTGTTTTTAAAAACAAAGGCTTTATCGTCGATGTTATTGAGCACCAGGTCCAGGTCGCCGTCGTTATCCAGGTCGCCATAAGCGGCGCCGTTGGTGAATGCGCGTACGTCCACACCCCATTGTTTGGAATAATCCGAAAAGCGCAGGTCGCCTTCGTTTTTAAAAGCAAACTTGGGAACCTTGATCTGCGGAATCATATCTTGCAATTGCAGCGGCGGGATCAAGTAGCTTGTGGTGCTGCGAAATGCCCCGAAATCGTGGTCGGTGACGTCCCGGGGGAAGCCATTTGTCACAAAAATATCGCGGAGACCGTCGTTGTCGAGGTCGGCGATCAGCGGCGCCCAACTCCACTCGGTTTCTTGCACACTGCTCAGGAAAGCCACTTCGCTGAAGACCGGCAAACCGTTTTCCGGGTTGAGTCCGCGGTTTACCTGAAGCGTATTGCGGGCGTATTGATATTCATAACCCAGGGCTTCATTATTAATATAATTATTATAATTATTGGCGTTTAGAAATAATTTTTTGCGTTTATTATAATAAGGCAGCATTTCGGTGGTGAAAAAATCAAGTTTGCCGTCATTATTTACATCTGCTACATCGCTGCCCATGGCAGAGGCCGCCTGATGCTTGAAAATATTGGCAACCTGGTTGGTAAATGTACCGTCGTGATTATTAATATAAATCAGGTCATTTGTAATATAATCATTGGCAACGTAAATATCCAGCCAGCCGTCTTCATTAAAATCGGCGATCAATGAACTGTGACTATAGCCAGCCAGGAGTAAGCCAGCCTCCCTGGAAACATCTGTAAACACAGGGTGCCCGGCGGTTTCGTCCCAGTCGTTTCGGTAAAGCACATCGCGATTGAGGGAAGAACCGTCGGTTACTTTTGCATGATATTGATTCGGATAGCGGGTATCCATGATGTTGGTACCAATAAATAAGTCGAGATCACCGTCATTGTCATAATCAAAAAATTGCGCATTGGAAGAGTGGGTGGTATCAGCGATGCCATAAGCGGCAGCCATTTCGACGAATTGGGGTACGCCGTTGGCGTCATTACCCTGGTTGATAAAAAGGAGGTTTTTTCTTTTCTCGGGGTCGGGATCAAAGGTATTGCAGACGTAAATATCTTGTTTTCCGTCGCGATTAATGTCCAGGATATTGATGCCGGAAGACCATTGTCCCGGATATTTTTGGGCTTTGGCTTGTTCAGTAATATCTTCGAAGCGCAGATTTCCTTTATTTAAATAGAGTTTGTTGGGCACCTGGTTGCCGGTGAAATAAATGTCGGGCAGTCCGTCTCCGTTCAGATCGCCGATGCCAACGCCGCCGCCGTTATAAATGAATTCGGAATTGAGGATGCTCAGAGAGTCGTATTCGGTGATGTCATTGTTGAATTCGATGCCAGTTTTTTTGCTATCCAATAAGACAAACAGTGGGGCATCCTTTTGACAACCGGTTAAGCTGATTATCAATAAAAAAATTAAAAATGAAAAGGTATGTACATTTTTGGAAATGACACATTTACACGCTACTACCACCATCGTTTCATGACATTACTTCCTGAAAAAATTACGCTCTAAAGCTCATCTAATTGCTTCGAGTTAGGGGATGAAATTAAAAAAATAATTTGGATAGAATCTTTTTTTGCGCACGAATATTTGTCGATTTCCTTTTTTTTCAGCAAAATCAACTAAAAAAGGGTAAACGAAAATTTTTTAACTGGAAATACACAACTTTAATTGGATAGGGCTCCATGTAGCCAGCAAATACCGGGTTGGTATTATAAAGCTCCTTAGTTTGATGTGCTAAAAAAGTTTTCATCTACCCCTGAATGATCAAAAATAATGAATGTATGAAATTTGGTCTTATTGCTTAAGTGGTTAAGGATGAGGAGCATAGCAAAATCATAAGTCGATTGCTATGCTCCCATGAATTTTTATAATGGCATTAGTAGCCAGGATTCTGTTTCAAAACATCTGTACCCTGCAAGTCAATCTGTAACTGCGGAATCGGGAAGTACTCGTGTTTATTGGCTGTAAATGTGGCACCGCCCAGGGCTACCGGCAATTTTGCACCGTCGTGGGCAAGGTAAGCATTGATTACCTGCGCCGCGATACCCCAACGTACCAGATCATAGAAACGATGACCTTCACCGGATAATTCCAGTTTACGCTCAAAGCGGATGGCGGCATTGGCTGCTGCTTTATCCGTCCAAGGGGTATTATACAAACCAATGACGTAATTAGCCGCATTGGCGCCCGAGGAATTTTTGACCCAAGTAGCCGGATTTGCTGCCCTTGCACGTACCAGATTCACGTATTCGCGGGCTTTCTCGAGACTACCTGCTTCCACTTCTGCTTCGGCTGCCATCAACAATACATCTGCGTAACGAATGATGATGTAATTGATAGCGGTATAACCTCTCGTCCAGGAGCTACCATCTGTGTAAGCGTCCTGCTGCGCTTTGGAGAAAACATATTTCTTGGGAGCGTATGGCCCGGCGTAGCTTTGGTCACGAATCCAGTCGAAACCAGGGTGCGGTCCCCAATCAAGATAGGGAATGCCACGACGCCCCGCTGAGTGATCGAGGCGCGGATCCAAATTCCCTGCATCCGGGGTGAAAGCTTCACTTGTGAGGATGCCCTGATCATTTTTTACTGCATTAGCTGCGGCATTGTAAGAACCATCTACTAGTGGCAAGCCATTTGCATTGGTACGGAAAGAGTTGACCAACTCAAAACTTGGCTGGAAGAAACCACAGCACCCCGCAGGACCGCCGTTGTAAGGGAAGTTCAGTACATGTTCAGCGTTGGCGTTGTTGATGGTACCTGTATTGACAGAGTTTTGAACGGCAAATACCGTTTCTTCGTGGTTGTCATTCGCCGGATTGAAAATGTTTGCATAATTAGGCACCAGTCCATATTTCTTGCCACCAGAAGTTTGGCCATTGGCAATTACCTGATCGAACAAGGATTTTGCCTGTGCATACTTTTTCTGATACAAGTAAGTTTTCGCCAGATAGGCTCCGGCCGCCCATTTGTTAGCTCTGCCCACGGCGCTTTGCGTTTCCGGCAGGTTGTTGAAAGCGTATTCAAAATCTGCTTCGATTTTAGGCCAGATATCCACTGTATTGGTCACTTTGTCAATGCCCGAACCATAGTCCACCGTCTCATCTACAAAAGGCACATTATTATAAATCTTTTTCAGATCAAAATAATAGTGACCTCTCAGGAAACGTGCTTCCGCAGAAATCCTCCTTTTGTCAGCGTCGGTCACATCAGGGCCGGCGTCTGCGAGTAGTCTCAGTACCGCATTTGCTCTACTGATACCTTCGTAGTCCACCGCCCATTTATCTGTCACCGGACCACCACTGGTAGTCAGTGTTTCAAAACGCTGGATTGGGTTGATCACGGCCTGGTCACCGGCATCGGTACCTTTATTGGCTTCGCCGCCCAGGATACTACCGCCTACCCAGTTGGAAGAACCATCGTAGAAACCACCCCGTCCGCGGAGCATAGCATAAGATCCAATCAATAGACCTTCGATACCATTTTTAGATTTCAACTGTTCGTTGGCAAGCTGCCCGGTCGGAGCTACTTCCAGAAAGTCGTCCTGGCAGGCGAGAATAAACATCAGCGCCAGGAGCAAACTCGCCATTATTACTTTAAATTTTGATATTCTTTTCATGTTTTAAAAATTTTATAAATCAGATTTAAATCAAAAATATAAATGATTTAAAATCCAACATTTACACCGAAAATGAAACTTCTGGTCACCGGGTAGTTACCCTGATCAATACCAAAGTTGGTATCTACTGCACCGCCTACTCCAGGATCAAGTCCGGAATACTTGGTGAGTGTGAATACGTTATTGGTAGAAACGAATACCCGTAATCTGTTGAAGTTGATTTTATCCAGAATGTTTATAGGCAGGTTGTAGCCCAAAGTAAGGTTTTGCATTCTCAGATAGGAACCATCCTCTACATAGTAAGAGCTGGGTTGAGTATTGGTACTGAAGTTGGACGCATCTTCAAAGATCGGAATATCCGTATTAGGATTGCTGGGCGACCAGGAATCTTTTACGCGTGCACCTTTTGCCGAACCGGTGAAAGAAGGATAGAAATCCGTCCACCATCTGGTCAGGTTGAAGATTTTATTGCCAAGAGAAGTATAGACATAAGTTTCCAGATCAAAGTTTCGATAAGTCAACCTCAGGTTTAAACCGCCTACAAACTTAGGCACCGGGCTTCCGATGAAGGTACGATCCGCTTCATCGATTTTCCCGTCAGGTCTGCCGGTCAGCTCGCCGCTGTCGTCGCGGCCGTTCAAGTCCGCAAAGCGGAAGCGACCTGGTGCAGCACCATCCTGGGCAGGAGCAGAGGATACCTCACCTGCGTTCTGGAAAAGCCCCACTACCTGATAGCCAAAGAAAGCAGAAATAGACTGTCCCACCTGGTTGCGCACAGGATTGGCGCCAAGGCGATACGTACCGCCTGGACCATCGAAAAAGTCGATATTAGGTGCCAAGAAGGTAATCTCATTATTCAAGAAACCGCCGGTTACATTTAGTTCATATCCTAAATCGGAAGTAATCTTACCTCTATTGATGATTTGGATGTCGATACCTTTGTTTTCCATGGTTGCAATATTCACGGAAGGAGCTGCGGCAGAGTTCCCTACCACTTGTGGTACCGGCACCTGGAACAAGAGGTCTTCGGTGGTTTTTTTCCATACATCCAGTATGATGTCGAGTTTTCCATTGAAGAGTGTTGCATCCATACCTATATTGGTGGTAGTACTGGTTTCCCATCTTGCATCCGGGTTACCGATTCGGCTTCTGTAGAAACCTTCGGCAGCAGAAGTATTGCTACCTGTGATATCATAAGAAGCTTGCCCCAAAGCAGCAGCGTACAAGCTAAACTGGTTGTCCGGAGCGACGTTGTTGGAGTTACCCATTTCACCCCAGCCACCACGGATCTTCAGGTCATCAATGAAGTCAATACCTCGCATAAAGTCTTCAGCGGTCACGCGCCATGCTGCTGAGAATGCAGGGAATACACCGTAGCGGTTGTTGGCACCAAAACGAGATGCTCCATCACGACGGACAACCCCGGTCAGATAATACTTCTCATTGAAAGAATAGTTCACCCGACCAAAAAGCGAGTAGAAGTTCACACCACTGAAAAGGTTACTATTTACCTGTCTGTTTTGAACAGTGCTCAAGGTAATGTAATCGATATCTCTAGAGAACGGATTCAAACCGGAACCGTTAATGGTACGTCCTGAACCTGTATTCAGTGCTTCGATACCTCCAAGTACATCTACACCGTGCACGCCAAATTTCTTTTTATAATTCACCGTATTGGTGAACACCCAGTTGAAGAAACTGCCGTAGCTTTCGTTGTAGCCAAAAGCGGAGTTGTTTTCAGAGTTTTCGTAGGAAACACGCGTATAACCTACACCTCTGAAACTGGTGTAACCACCGCCAATACTGCTCCGCAGGGTTAAACCGTCGATGATATCTACTTCAGCGTAAACGTTACCAAAACCAAGACCGGCAAAACCATTGTTGTCTCTTTGTCCGTCAAGGTTTGCTACCGGGTTGGGTGGGTTGTTAAAACCAGAAGCTCTGGTACCTGCATAGCCGCCAAATTCATCATAAACAGGAATAATGGATGGCATACGGTATGCATAGTTGATCGGGTTTTCATCCGTAGCAGAAGCCAATCCGCCACCGCCACCCAGCAATAGCAATACCTGGCGATAAGTTCCTTGAATGTTTTGACCGATGCGAACGCGCTTACCCAGATCGAACTCAGAGTTGATACGGAACGTGTAGCGCTTGAAGTTCTGGTGAATGAGAATACCAGCCTGATCCTGCAAGCTAAAGCTGGCGTAATAACGAGCTTTCTCACCTGCACCAGAGAAACCCAGGCTATGACGAGTTAGCGGCGCATTACGAGTAATTGCATCGTACCAGTCAGTTCCTGCCTTGTTGGCTCTCATCACCTGATAAATTGGCCCGGCTTCCGGATTGATATTGTACTTGGCTCTTTCAGCTGCCAGGTCAATGCTACCAACTACCCCTGTACGATTCCCCACAAGAATGTAATCGGGAACAACCGGAGAAGTACCGGTACCATACTGCGGGTGGTTAAAGACCGGAGTCGTGTTGTTTTGAGTGGCCGTATTGCGAATGGCATTCCAGGTCCAGTCTGCTTGTTCTTGCGGACTCAGAATTGCTGCAGCTTCGCCCGGAGTAGTGAAACCAACGACTGCATCGTAATTGACACTTAAACCCCGTGCACCTTTTTTGCCTTTTTTAGTGGTATAAACAATCACACCACTAGCGGCTCTGGCTCCATAAATAGAAGCTGCGGCAGCATCCTTTAAAACTGTTGTGGATTCAATGTCATCCGGAGCCAGAAACTCTGTGTTGTCAACAGGTACACCATCCACAACATACAAGGGCTGATTGCCGCCAAAGGCGCCAAATCCCCGTACCCGTACCTGGCTGGCCGTACCCGGCTGTCCGTTCGTGATAACGGTAACCCCAGGAACACGTCCCTGTAGCTGTTGTTCTACGTTACCGGATGGCACTGCTGTTAAATCACGAGCTTTTACAGTAGATACAGCGCCGGTAGTTTGTCGTTTGGTACCCACCGAATAACCGGTCACAACAATCTCATCTAATGCTACTTGGTCTTCTTCCATTACAATTTCCAGGTTGGTCTTATCACCTACTGTAATCTCTAATGTACTGTAACCAGTTGCTGAGAGAACGAGTACATTTTCCGATGGACTCAGCATGAGTTCAAACTCTCCATTTACGTCTGTAGCGGTACCCTTTGTGGTGCCTTTGACAAGAACATTGACGCCAGGGAAAGGTCCAACCGCATCGCGAACCGTACCCGTCACCCGCCGTTCCTGTGCCATCATGGCGCTCGATGCTACGAATAAGAGTAGCATTAAGACCACAATGCACTTAGGCATTTGGTAAGATTTTAGATTCATACATTCCAATAGTTTAGTTAGTTATTAATAGTTTAGTTAACAGTTTCAAAAAAATAAGCTTAGTAAAATTTAATTTGGTTCGTGATTGGTCTTGGCATTCAGGTTATAAATAATATATATATATGCCGGTTAGGGAAGTAATTGTGTAATAATCTTTATCCATATTGATGGCAGAAACGAGCAAGTATATTAATATCCTTTGAAAGGATAAAGGTTTTCGTTGCAATGAGATGACTGGATTTCAACGAAAACATGAAGGCAATTTCCTCACGTTTACAACGCATGGCAATATGGGTTTTTTTATAAAGAATTCTTCCAGTTTTTATCTGAAAAAATTGTTGACAAGGTAGGGCATTTTATATGCAGGTAATTATTCATTTATGACAAAAACTTATTCAAATCTGCCAAAAAGTAAAAATCTAAAAATTTTTTCGGAAAACGACTGATCGGTTTGCTGAAATAAAGGTTAAAGGTATGAAATGAAGGAACACTGCAATTTGGGAATGAGAAAAAAAGCCTGGAGTCACCTGACTCCAGGCGGATTTGTATATTGTCATATAGCGAATATCTTCAGCATTACTATCACACTTTTTCGGTCTCTTCCAATTCCCTGTACGAATCCATCGGCGGGCAGGTGCACACAAGGTTGCGGTCACCAAAAGCATTGTTGACGCGTGCCACGGCCGGCCAGAATTTGAATCCTTCGCGCAAATAAGGCAGCGGATAAGCTGCTTTTTCACGAGAGTAGGGCAGGTTCCAATCGTCAGAAGTGACTAACTGCACTGTGTGCGGCGCATTGTGCAAAACATTATTTTCTGCATCGGCAACACCACTTGCGATTTCATCGATTTCCTTGCGGATTTGCAGCAAAGCATCGCAGAATCGATCCAACTCGTCTATGGCTTCGCTCTCGGTCGGCTCGATCATAATAGTACCAGCCACCGGAAACGACAAGGTGGGCGCATGGAATCCGTAATCCATCAGACGTTTGGCAACATCTTCAGCACTGACCAGTGATTTGAACGGACGCAAATCCACGATCAATTCATGCGCAGAGTGCCCTTTTGCACCTACGTACAAAATTTTATACGCTTTTTCCAAACGCGATTTGATATAATTTGCATTCAAAATGGCAAACTTTGTAGCATTGGTAACGCCCTGCTTACCCAACATTTTGATATAACCGTAAGAAATCAACAGGATGCTTGCACTGCCCCAGGGCGCTGCCGATACCGCATTAATGCCCTGATTACCACCGGTTTCTACCAGTGGATGCTTGGGCAGGAATGGCTTCAGGCTTTCGTTTACACAAATTGGTCCCATGCCGGGGCCACCGCCGCCGTGCGGGATCGCGAAGGTTTTGTGCAAATTCAGGTGGCACACATCCGCACCAATGATACCCGGGCTGGTAAGACCAACCTGTGCATTCATATTGGCACCATCCATATATACTTTACCGCCATGGTTATGGATCAATTCGCAAATTTGCTTGATACCGGTTTCAAACACCCCATGCGTGGAAGGATACGTGATCATCAGCGCAGCAAGATTGGCACTGTGCTTCTCTACTTTTACCTTCAAATCCTCTACATCGATGTTGCCTTCATCATCGCATTCAACTACAACTACCTGTAAACCAGCCATAACAGCACTGGCCGGATTGGTTCCGTGTGCCGAGGACGGAATAAGAGCAATGTTGCGATGGTTTTCACCATTAGCTTCATGGTAAGCGCGGATCGTCAGCAAACCTGCGTATTCACCTTGAGCCCCGGAGTTGGGTTGCAATGAACAGGCCGCAAAACCGGTGATTTCACTCAGATAAGCTTCCAATTCTTCAAAAATCTTGGCGTAACCCTGCGCCTGATCGATCGGCACAAACGGGTGGATATTGGCGAAAGCGTCCCAACTTACTGGAAGCAGCTCGGAAGCAGCATTCAACTTCATCGTGCAGGAGCCCAACGGAATCATGGAGTGCATGAGCGATAAATCGCGGTTTTCCAGGCGCTTGATATAGCGCATCATCTTACTCTCGGTATGATAGCTATTGAAAACGGGATGCGTCAAAAACTCGCTGCTGCGGATCAGTTTTTCCGAAATTTGGTGAGAACCCGGCTCGGTTGCATCAAAGTTGTTTTCTGTACCATTGGCAGCTGAAAAAATCCGGACGATCGTCTCGATATCCTTCAGGCTGGTTGTTTCGTCAATGCTGATCTGAATCGCATTTTTGCTATAGAAAAAGTTCATCTGATGTCCCAGCGCCAGCTTGCGAACGTGATCCTGCACGGCTTCATTTACCTTGATGCACAGGGTATCAAAATAAGACTCGTTTAGCTGTTCGTATTCCAGCTTTTGCAAATTGGCATTCAGCATTTGAGTCAGCGTATGCACGCGTTCAGCGATGGCTTTGATACCTTTTGAACCATGATACACGCCGTACATGCCTGCCATAATGGCCAGCAAAGCCTGGGCGGTACAAATATTGGAAGTCGCTTTCTCGCGGCGAATGTGCTGCTCGCGTGTTTGCAAAGCCATACGCAATGCCTGATTTTCCTGGGCATCCACCGAAACACCGATGATACGGCCCGGAATCTGGCGCTTGTAATCATCTTTGGTGGCAAAGAAAGCTGCGTGCGGTCCGCCGTAGCCCATTGGTACGCCAAAACGCTGGGAATTGCCAACCACCGCATCGGCGCCCCATTCGCCCGGAGGCGTGAGCAAAGCCAGGCTTAAAATATCGGCAGCCACGGTTACATACACTTCTTTTGCTTTGCACTTTTCAGTGAATGCGCGATAGTCCTCAACGGCGCCTTGTTTATTGGGATATTGCAAGAGTACGCCGCAGGTTTTGTCGCCCGGCTCGAAATTTTGCCAGTTGCCAATGATTATGTTAATACCACTGAATTTGGCGCGGGTTTTCAGAATATCTATCGTTTGCGGGAACACGTTTTCATCAACAAAAAACTCATCCGCTTCGTCTTCGTCCTTGCGTACTCGGGCATTTTTGATACCAAAAAACATGTGCATGGCTTCGGCGGCAGCTGTGCCTTCATCCAGCAAGGAAGCATTGGCAATGGGCAGTCCGGTCAGGTCGCTCACCATGGTCTGGAAATTCAATAAAGCTTCGAGGCGTCCCTGCGCGATTTCAGCCTGATAAGGCGTATATTGCGTGTACCAGCCCGGATTCTGGAAGATGTTGCGCAAAATTACCGAGGGCGTGATGGTGCCGTAGTAGCCCAAGCCGATGTAGGATTTGTAAACCTTGTTCATCGTGCCGATCTGGCGGATTTCGCGGAGATAGTCGTACTCAGTCATCGCTTCAGGGAGGTTCAGCTCGCCCTGCATGCGAATGGGGGCCGGTACGGTTTCATCTATCAGTTGGTCGAGCGAAGCTACGCCGATGCTGTTCAACATTTCCTGCGTTTCAGCTTCATTCGGACCAATATGGCGGTCGGAAAATTGATCAAAAACAGTCGTTTTACTCATTTTATAACCCGAGTATTTGGTTAGGAAAAATCGTTGGCAAAAGTACGACATTTTGTTGTGCTTTTAACAAGAATAGCTAAAGACTTGTTGAGTGGAAATTGTTTAGAATAAGGATATAATAAAAAATAACTTTTTGATTTTTTAGGTTTCACTATAACTTTTGAAAGTTTTACTTGCATTTATTTGTAAATTAAACTATATTCGCCGATAATTTTCTAGATACTTACGGTTCTTTTCATGCACATAATATGGTTTCGACAGACCAGGCACATAATCTCCCCTAGCTAAGTGCTATGGTCGCGAAATCCAATTTTTCCATTGTTATTTTGTTACAGATTCTTGTGAATTGCAGGCGTATACGCTGAAAAAAACTCTTTTATCCGCCTCAATGCAAAAGAACTGTATAAAATTTTCTCTTCAGCCAAGGCAGTTGTTGAAAATTATGACTCATTTATCTGAAGTCAGAACCTGACTTTGAATGATGTATTTTCTTGAGTATTATTTTTTTAGTTCAACCATAATCTAACAGATATGTCAAATCAGATAGCCTACGAAGTTGCAGAAGTTGTTCAATCCTATTCTACCTTGGATTACCTGCAAAAACCAGAACAAACTATTTTTAATTTGTTGAAAGCAGATCTTTACCGGATGAAAATGCTGGATATTGGAGTCGGTGGAGGGCGCACAACGGTACATTTTGCGCCTTTGGTGAAAGAATATGTGGGTGTGGATTACTCTGAAAGTATGATAAAGGCATGCGAAAGGCGATTTAGCAAACGGGAAGAAAAAATCAGTTTTGATGTAGCAGATGTAAGATCAATGCATGCATTCGAAGATGGATATTTTGATTTTATATTATTTAGTTATAACGGCTTGGATTCTATATCTCATGAAGATCGGCTCAAATCGCTGGCAGAGATCAAAAGGGTAGGCGCTGCAGGAGGCATTTTTGTTTTTTCCACTCACAACTTACAGAATTTGAAAGATATTTACAAGGTTAGATTCTTCCCGAACCCGATAAAATTGGCTTATCAGATTATGAGCTTTTGTATTATGTTGTTTTACAATGGCTTACCCGGAAAATACAAAAACAAGCCATACGCAATACTTAGAGATCGGGTACATCGCTTCCGGTTTAATCATTATTTTATAAGGCCTGCCGCGCAGATCGACCAGTTGCGGTCTTTGGGATTCAAAAACATTCGCTTGTTTTCGGAGCTAAGCGGCGAAGAACTGGATATTTATAATAAAAATGGATTGGATCAAAATAAAGATCCCTGGATTTATTATATGTGTGAAATGTAGTAAATAATCCTGATATCCATTATGGAGCCAGACTACTCCAGCCCCGGAAAAAAGGCATCTTCAAAATGCTCGATTTCGTAGTGCTGAGCGCTGTGGTAAATGATTGAAACAACATCGAAGCGCACTGCCCATTCGTGCCCGATTTGCTCCATATACACAGAGGCGGCATCGGCGAGGAAGCGCTCCTTGCGGGCAGTGATCGATTCTTCGGGCTTGCCGAATGCGTCGGTGCTGCGGGTTTTTACTTCTACAAATACAAGAATATCAACATCTTTGGCGATGAGGTCAATTTCGGCGCGGCTCCAGCGCCAATTGGTTTCCAGAATGCGATAGCCTTTTTGTTCGAGGAAGCTGCGGGCCAGGCTTTCGCCGGCTTTGCCGATGTCGAGGTGTTTTGCCAAGGCAGGAATTTTTACGCCAATTGAAAATCAACAATCTAAGATATAATAAAATCAGGCTTCGTTCAAACTATGGCGGGTAATAAAAAACTCTCTCCGCCCGAAACCGGGCAGAGAGAGGCTATCCCAAAAACCTATTCTTATTCTTTCACGAATAGTGTGTAGGTTTCTCACACAGAAAGATTATGATTTGTTAGTAGTGAATTATAACCATTGCGGTTTGTATATAAAATTTAATAAAGGGATTTTCCGAGACTTAAGTTACCGGATACGTTCGATGGGAATGCGCACTAGTATCGTTTTGTGGCGCTTTTGATGTATTGATCGGTTAGTGGGACAGAAAAGAAATAATAAACGAGATATAAAAATAAGTACAATACAAATATAGAAACATTTTTAAATTATTCATACCCCCTGCAAAAAGTATTTGAGAAAAAACAATATATTTTTGATGTAATTTATTCATTATTAATTGTTTATGAAAAATGTTAAAGTCTGAATCGGTCAGCAATAAAAAAAAGTCCCTGCTTCACATGGAAGCAGAGACCTCACTTCTGATAACCGATTCTTGGGATAGTAAAATAAGTTTTAGGTTTAATGTTTGAAGTTAATCCAATAGGATCATCTTCTTAGTCTGATGACGTCCCAGCGTTTCCAGACGGTAATACAACATACCCTCGGCGTTTACTTCCGAACGATTGATGATTACCTCGTTGTAACCCTGCGGAAATTCGCCCTCGCGGCTATATACCACGCGCCCGGTGGCATCAAAAATGGTCAGCTTGGCGTAGGTGGTTTCGGGCAACTGGAATGGCACCACGGTCTGCGTCGCGAAAGGATTCGGGGCATTTTGGTACAACTCAAAGCTGTTTTCCACAGGCGTTGCATTGATGGGCACTTCCAGCACCGGCTCGGAGAATTCGAGCTTGATTTCCATTATTTCTTCATCCGTATTATAAGCTTCACTGTTCAGGTAACGGGGGCTCAGGCTTAGTACCTCGCTCAATTTTACTGAACTTCTGGCGCGCAGGGTGAGCGTAAAGAGCGCCGCTTTTCCGGAAAGCGTCTCGTCGCCGGCGATGTTCCAACTGGTGGTCACCACGCCTTCATCGATCAGGTGCAAGCCAAAATTTGCGTCGCTCATGTTCGGCAGGCTGCCATTGTCCAGCGTAACAAATTCAAGCAAATCAGGATCGTATTGCAAGGCAAACTGATACCCCATGAGTTCGGCGGCTTCCTGCGCGGTCAATTCCAGGGTAAAGGTTTCGTCTGCTTTCAGCAGTTTATCCTGGATGTTGAGGGCAAAAGCTTTCTTGCTGACGCGGGATTCAATATTCACGGCATTGTTGGCGCGTGCTGAAAAATCCACATCACCCACTTTTACCGCTTTAAAATCGGCATCCATTAGCTGACCATCAAAATCGTTCACATTGTATAATTCCGGAAACGTTGTTTTAAAAGGGTTCTGCGGATCCGGGAAATTGAAATCAGACTTTACAAACCGCCAGGATTTATTGCCGTTCGGAAATTTATCATCCACACCCAGAATTACCTTTCGCAGGCGCACCATATCCAGCACCGAGACATCGCCGGAGCGATCCACGTCGGCAGCAATGATTTTATAAGGCGAATTGAGTTTTTGAATGCCCAAAATATGGCGAGCGATCAGCAACACATCAATTGTGGAAACACCGTTCTTCAGGTCGTCGTTTTTCTCAGGTACAATGGTGTAATCATGCCCGATCGGCAGGTAAGGGAATTCAAAACCTCCGGTTTGCCCGGTCATTACCTGGAATGCATTGCTGTTCACGCGTACGTGCACATTTTCCACCCAATCGCCGCGCTCGGTTTCGATACCACCTGCGATCATACCGGTGGAAGGCGCCGGGCATAATCGATTGTTGTCCTGGATCGAGATGAAGGTTACGCAATAATCGCTGTTGCCTTGCTCATCGGTGACCCAGAATTCCACGACCTGATTGCCTACATCACCACAGGTGAATGTCAACATTGTGTCAACAGGTGGCGCAGGCGTATTTCCGGGCCGGCGTAATGCAAACTTGAGCTTTTCCTTGGGGGTGCAGTTGTCAAAACTACCGCCATTGAAGGATTTTGCATTTACGATTGCTACGAATTCTCCGTCTTTATTCACCAGATTCATCGACAAACCCACAATACAAACGGGGGAAGGCTTCGTTTTGTCTTGTACGATCACTTTTACCTTGCAAGTGGATGTATTGCCACAACGATCTTTAGCAGTGAAGGTCACTACGGTAGTTCCTACCGGATAATTGCCGCTGGCATTGGCGCCGCCATTGGTTGCGTAGGGCGAATCATTGGTAATAATAATATTTGGGCTGCAATCCTGACCAGTTACCGTAGGGATGGTCACAGGTACCACGCCGCAGCTGTTGCCCGTGGATACTGTAATTTCAGCCGGGGGGCAGTTCATCACCGGAGCTTCAATATCTTCCACTTTGATGATCTGGGTGGAAGAAAACTTTCCGCCGCGTTCGGGGTATTGGGGCTCATATTTGCACCAGTCGATTACTTCCCAGGTACGAATGATCTTGTAACAAGCCGGGAATGCCACATCAAAAAACTGATCGCTGTGCGAAACCGCAAAGAAATTGCACGAAGTATTCGTAATGATCGGGCGTGCAAAACCTTCGGGTAAATCCTCTGGATCGGTGCCAGTGCCGCATTCATTGCTTACATACATTTGGGGCCATTGTATGTCTTCCGCCTTTAATGGCGTTGGGTTTACCACGGTAATGATCTGGGTACAGGTGCTTTTGTTTCCAAAATTATCGGTGGCTGTGAAAATCCGCTCGATGGTGCCGGTATTACATTCATTTAGTTTTTTTACAACCGTAGAATCAAGCGTATAACCACAGAATTCAACCACTTCGGGGCGTCCGAATCGCGAGAGATCATGCAGGTTTTCGGTGCAATTCACCGTTACATTGGCCGGACACTTAATTATCGGCGCTATTTTATCCTGAACTTCTACGTCGATCATGCACTCATTATAATGATTGTACAAATCGCCGCCCGGCAGCTCGCGCTCAGGGTTCACAGGACCAGGCCCGGGATCTATTTCATACACCCGGAAAATCAATTTGACAAACTTCGGCCCGGCCTCCGCGCAACAGAACGTTACATCATCATCAAACCACTCCTGATAGCCTTCCAACGGCGAATCATCTCCGTTGATGCCATCGCAAGTGCCGGTTGTCACTTTGCGTACTTTGAAATAAAGCTTCGGCGCACAGTTGTCGCGGCTACCTTTGTTGAAGGTTTTGGCCGGAACGGTTACAATGCCTACCGAAGGCAAGCCGACCGCGGTATAACCCTCGCAAACCGCCGAAGGTGCTTCATCATCTATTACGTTTAATTGCATTTTAAAAACACGAGTATTGCCGCAGGCATCCACAGCAGTGTATTGCACCGTGTGCGGACCAACTGGTACAAAGGGATGCGGACCCAAGCCGGTCGCCCCGTAAGACGTGCTTACAAAAAGCCTTGGAGAAGCGTCACAATTATCCAGCAATTCGGGCTCGGGCAGGGTCACCGTACCGTAGCATTGGCCGGGATCAGCCGGCACGGTATAAATTTCCTGGATTTCAATTTCCGGAGCCAGCGTATCCTGTACCGTGATGAGCTGGGTATCGCGCTTCATCTCGCCGGTACAATTATCAGTCACTGTCCAGAAACGCCTGATTGTAAATGCTTTATCACCACAAATGGCTTTTACACTATCCATGCGGCTGGCGCTGATATTGCAAATAGCGCCGGTGGTCACCACCTGATCTCTCAGCATGGGCCGGCCAAGCGCAATCGCAGCGGTGTCGGCGGTGCCGCAATTCAAGATTGTATCTTTCGGAAACACAATACTGTCCAGCGGTGGCCGGGTTACGGTGATCAATTGCACGCAAGTAGATTCGTTGCCGCTTTTGTCTGTTGCGGTCCAGGTACGTTCGATCACGCGCTCGCACATCGAGCCCAGCATTACATCGTGGTATTCCAGGTTTACTTCGGGGTCGCAATTATCGGTCACGGCAGGTAATTCTACAATGACAATGGTCGCTTCATCGATGCAGCTCATGTCGATATTCTGACAATCGATGACAGGCGCTTTATCATCAATTAAAGCGATGTATGTAACTGAAAACAAGGTAGTTGTGGTGTCGGTCACCGTTACGCTCAGCAATTGGTTCACATAATTGGTCGCATCCACCGTCAAAGAATCGAGACCAAAAGCGACCACATTGCTCATGCCATCGCGGATGATCATGTTTTTAGCGCCGGGACAGTTGCCGGGCGCACTTAGCAAATCCACTGCTTTGATCTTGACCTCGCAAACGGTATCAAGCTTGAACATCTTTGGCAGCAAAGGATCAGGGTTGGTACTCATCATATTGCACTGTGCCAGTAGCGCGTGCTGCCCCAGCCACGCCAGGAAAAACAGCACCAGGAGAAGCTTTCTTCTCAGGTTATCAGAATATACGGCAAGCGTGTTGCCGCTTACGCTAAAGTGTTTCATTGTTAAAATCGTGTTTTATGTGTAATAGAATCGGATACGCAAATCACGCCCACCTGCCCGACCTGTGCGCTTGATGCCTGGCAGTGGTGAGATATATAATATTTTGTAAAAATTAAATGCTTATTAAATTGAAAACCAGATTATAGTAATCTTTTGCAACATGATGTGCTGTATAAAATATTGAAACTTGAGATATGAAATGCGAATCATTTCGCATCTCACATCTCGCCTTTCTTATTTGGTTTGTTTTCTCATCGTATGCATATTCGTTGCCGGTTTTCCCTTTTTGAAACTGGTCTTGTGCTGTTTGTTTTTCCGTTTAAGAATGATGGTACACTTTACGAATAATTGTAAACTAAAATCGTGCCAATTGTTGGAGGGGTGATGGGGCGATGGGGTGATTAGGTGATGTTTTAAATTGATATACAGGCGATTAAATGATGGGAAACTTTTACAGTTTATCCCGACCAAGTGTCGGGACGGTTATACATGTTGACTTTAAACCAAATGGAAAAGGGCGCCTCCGGTGGGAAGCAGCCCTCTTCGTGTTGTCGAAAAACTACCAGTTCTTTAAAGATGCCGGAGCAGAGATGCCAG
>CAZGAU010000033.1:0-1448 GCA_964523725.1 uncultured Saprospiraceae bacterium | reverse complement strand
AATAACAATTAACCGATAACCACTCACAACTAATTAGATGTCCAGGCGTTTACTTTTGGCGTGTCGAAATGCGAATTTTTAATAGTTTTGCAGTTTGATAGAGAGATATTAGACGTTAAATAATAGAGTTCAGACTATTTCAGCATCTAATGTCTATCATCTAAAATCTAAAGTCTAAATAAAGAAGTGATTACATATAATCGATTTACATTAAGCAATGGCCTGCGGGTGCTGGTGCACGAAGATGACAGTACCCCGATGGTGGCGGTGAATGTGACTTACAATGTGGGCTCGCGCGACGAAAACCCCGAGCGCACGGGATTTGCCCATCTGTTTGAGCACCTGATGTTTGGCGGCTCCGCGAATATTCCTGATTTTGATGATCCGATCCAGATGGCGGGCGGCGAAAATAATGCGTTCACCAACAGTGATATGACAAGTTTCTATGATATTTTGCCGACGCAGAATATAGAGACCGCGTTCTGGCTGGAATCCGACCGCATGCTGAGCCTGAATTTCGACCCGAAGGTGCTGGCTACCCAGCAAAAAGTAGTGGTGGAGGAATTCAAGGAAACCTGCCTGAATCAGCCTTATGGCGATTCCTGGCATCATCTGTCGGATATGGCATACCGGGTGCATCCCTACCGTTGGCCCACGATTGGTCTGGAGCCGAAGCACATCGAAGAAGCGACTTTGGAGGATGTAAAGAATTTTTATTTTAAATATTACCGTCCAAATAATGCGATTCTGGTGGTTTCGGGGAATATAAAGACCAAAGACGTGCGGGCGCTGGCAGAAAAATGGTTTGGCGACATTCCCTCAGGCGAGGTTCCAAAGCGTAACCTGCCGGTAGAACCGCCGCAGCAAGCGATGCAACGCCGCATTAGCGAAACCGCCAACGTACCGCTGGACGCATTTTATCTGGCTTTCCACATGCCGGGCCGTGTGGATCGCGATTATTACGTCGCCGACTTGCTGTCGGATGTGCTGAGCAATGGACAGTCTTCGCGTTTGTTCCGCCGCTTATTGAAAGAAAAGCAGTTGTTTTCTTCGATCGATTGTTATGTGTCGGGCAGTTTTGATCCGGGATTGTTTATTATTGAAGGCAAGCCGAATGAGGGTGTAGCTTTGGAAACCGCTAAAAATGCGATCTGGGAAGAGTTGGAGCAGTTGAAATCACATATGATTCTGGATTCTGAATTGCAGAAACTTCAAAATAAAGTGGAGAGTAATCTGCTGTTCTCCGAGACCAATGTGTTGAATAAAGCGATCAACCTTGCGTTTTTTGAGTCTCTGGACGATGCCAGTCTGATTAACGATGAAGCGAAGCTTTACCAGAGTGTGACCACCGAAGACATCCAGCGCATGGCGAAGCAGACATTTACACAAGAGAATTGCTCGGAATTGATTTATATCGCGAAGAAGTAGCTTCAGTAGGCAGTGCTCAG
>CAZGAU010000032.1:10894-39215 GCA_964523725.1 uncultured Saprospiraceae bacterium | reverse complement strand
ACCTGGTCGGGCATGGTGTGGGCAGAAGCTTGCACGAAGAACCCACGGAAATTCCTTGTTATTATGATCGGTTTCTGAGGGGCAGATTTAAGCGAAATTCGGTGGTAGCGATTGAAACATTCATCTCTACCGGTACGACTCGCGCCTACGACAAAGGCGACGGCTGGACGATGATTACTACCGACGGCAGCTACGTGGCGCAGCATGAGCATACGATCATCGTCACGGATCATGAACCGCTTATTTTAACCAAAGTAAATGGAATTTAATTATTCTAAATAAAACATTACATGCGCTAAGGCGGTGTTAAAATTTTTCATGCCAAAGATCGCAGCACCTGGAAATATTTTGATGCCTTCCCGCGCTCGGTAAAACGGGGCATTCTGGAGTGGCTGTTCAATGCCAAACGCCCGGAAACCCGCCAAAAACGAATTAAAAAAATTGTTACTTTAGCAGCAAAAAACCTCCGCGCCAACCAGGACAATCCGAAAAAATAGGCAAATCGTTTTTATTTTGAGCTTTACGAATGACATTTTGCAATTGGATAAAAAATTGATATCATGAAAGTTCAGCCCGCATTTATATTTTTAGTTTCTTTTATGTGTATTTTAAATTCATTGACAATCAATGCGCAACGATTGCAGGAAACTATTAATGGTTTCTGGAAATTTTATAAAAGTGATGCACCTGATGCATTTCAAATAAATTTTGATGCGACGAACTGGGCAACCGTAAACCTCCCGCATACCTGGAATACCGAAGATATTCACGATGATGATCCTGGTTATTACCGTGGCACCGGCTGGTACCGGAAAAATCTTTCATTAGATTCATTATACATCAATAAGTCGGTTTTTTTATATTTTGAAGCGGCAAACCAGGTGCTGGAGCTCTTTATTAACGGGCAGTCTGTGGGCAAGCACGTGGGCGGTTACACTTCTTTTTGTTTCGATATTACGAAGTATGTAAATATTCCTGGTAAAAATATAATAGCTGTAAAGTTGGATAATGCGCATCATAAAGATATTCCACCGCTGGATGCGGATTTTAATTTTTACGGTGGCATTTATCGTGATGTCTGGCTAATCAGCACGGATAAGGTGCATTTTGATCTCCTGAATTTTGGTTCCAATGGCATTTTTATAGAGACGCCGAAAGTCACTGCTGAAAGCGCGGAAGTAAATATTCGAGGGGCTTTTGTAAATGAAAATAAAGAAAAAGTAAATGTTCGGCTAGAAAACATAATAAAAGATCAAACCGGCGAAGTGATAGCCAAAACCGAGCAAAATTTTCAGGTGGCGCCCGGAAAAACGGAGTTTACCCAGGAGCAAATTTTGATACAAAACCCGAACCTCTGGTCGCCCGAATCGCCCTATTTATATACCCTTGAGACGCGTTTGCTCGACGCAAATTCCAATAAAATTCTGGATTTGGTAAAAAATCCGTTGGGTTTTCGCTGGTATCACTTTGATGCGGAAAACGGATTTTATTTAAATGATAAACCTTACAAACTGGTTGGAACCAATCGCCATCAGGATTTACTGGGGCAGGGAAATGCACTGAGTAATGAACAACATGATAATGATATGATGCAGCTAAAGGAAATGGGCATCAATTTCTTGCGCATTTCGCATTATCCGCAGGATCCGCGCGTACTGGAGGCTTGTGATCGCCTGGGTTTTATTGCATCCGAAGAGATTCCTTTGATTAATGAAATTACTGTTTCTCAAGCTTTTGCAGATAATTGCCGGCATCGCCTGCGCGAAATGATCCGGCGGGATTATAATCATCCCAGTATTTTGATCTGGAATTTGAGTAATGAATTGACATTGCGCAGAAATGTCGCTACTCGCGGCATGTCAGATAAAGAAATTACCGAATATGATATACAACTTACATCACTTATAAAAAGCCTGGATTCGCTGGCCCGGAGCGAAGATCCAGCGCGTTACACGATGACGGTTGGGCATGGTGATTTGCAAGCTTATGAGCGGCTGGGGTTGAATTCTATTACACAGCTGGTCGGTTATAATTTATATTATGGCTGGTACGAGCCGGATTTACAGGGCTTTGAAAAATTCTGTGCGGAATTTCATAAATTACATCCTGATGTGCCTTTATTTATTACCGAATATGGCGCCGGCGCCGATCCGCGTATCCGCACTTTTGAGCCGAAGCGCTTTGATTTTTCGGTGGAATATGAGAATTTATTTCATGAATATCATATTGATGTAATATTAAGAGTACCTTATATATTAGGTTCTAACGTTTGGAATTTTGCAGATTTCTACTCTGAATTTCGCGGCGATGCGGTGCCGCATGTGAATAATAAAGGCTTGGTGGGGCTGGATCGTAAGCCCAAAGACACGTATTATTTATATCAGGCTATTTTACGAAAAGACCCGATTGTAACCATTGCTTCCAAAGGCTGGAGCCTGCGCGCGGGTACGCCTGTGAAAGCTGACGAAAATTTCTGTGTGCAGCCGGTGATTGTTTATTCCAATCAGCCGGAGGTAGAGTTGTTTTTAAACGGGCAATCACTTGGAAAACAAAAGGTTGAAAATTATAAAACCTCATTCAATGCACCTTTTGTAAATGGCAAAAACTTGCTGGAGGCGCAAAGTGATCAGGTGAAAGATGTTGCGGAAATTGAATTCCAATTATTACCTTATAATTTGGAAGATCCCAGTATTACATTTTATCAAATCGCAGTGAATTGCGGCTCGCATTTTTATTTTAATGATGATGAAAACAAAACGATCTGGCTACCCGACCAGGCTTACCGTGAGGGCTCCTGGGGTTATCTGGACGGAAAACATTATATGCGAAGTGAATCGCTTTTAGGCAGCGCGCGTAATATTTTGAACACCGAAAACGACCCGATTTTTCAAACACAACGTCAGGAACTGAGCGGTTACCGCTTCGATGTGCCGGATGGACGTTATGAAGTGACGCTTTATTTCAGCGAATTACAAAATAAACAGGATCGTACTTTTGGTGTAAAAATAAATGAACAAATAATACTTTCCAAATTTAATATGATACAGGAATATGGTGCGTTTTATAGTACAAGTAAGCGTTTCGTGGTGGATGTAACCGACGGGCAATATTTAAACATTACATTTGATAAAATAAATGGAGAGGCAGTGCTAAATGGGATTATGATACGGAAATTATAAAAAATATGGCGCATCTTGTTCAATCAAGATGCGCCAGTTTTAACCTTAACCCAATTTTCTTTTAATTACGTGGCCCCGGGAATCCGCCACCGTCCCATCTTCTTTCACCATCAAAAGATGATGGTCTGGCCGGCGGTGTGCCAAAGTTGCGCAAGTTATACGTGAAAGTCAGCATAAAATACTGCTGCAACACCTGTGTAATATTATTTTCCACATAAGTTTCTGTTACATTCCGGTTGACGCTGTTGTTTTGCTTCAGGATGTCAAATGCAGTCAGACGCAATTCTCCACCATTGTTTTTCAGGAACTTATAACCGATGCCCGCGTTCCAGAGCAGGAAATCCTGGTCGAATTCTTCACCCAAGCCTCTGTATAAAGATTGTGTTATATCGGATGTAATTACCAGACTCTTGATCGGTAGCCAGTTGAACCGCAGCGAAGCATTATGCGTGAAAAAATTATTATCCAGTTGCGGTTGGAGGCTGTTATTTACGATGTTATAATTCCCGGAATAAGAGACGGTAAAGTCCAGGTTCTGGCTAATATTACTACCGATTACAATACCAGAATTGATATTATATGTATTAGATTCGTTTTCAGCACTGTTGATTAAACCCGGCGTGCGGTTGTATGAAAAGCCTGCATTGAAATTCAGGTTACTCTTGATCAGTTTCACCGGCATTCCATAAGTCATGAAAGAGCGGAAACTCCAGGCGCCTTCCAGGTTGACCGGGCGGCTGAGTTGCGCGCCGCGCTTGAGCGTAATACCCTCCGACAGTACGGTATCGCGGGAAGCAATCAGGGTAGAGGTACCCAAATAATTTGCATTATAATTCAGATTACCGAAAATAAAGAAAGTCTGTGCTTTTTTTGCATTCGTCGTATTAAAACGTGTGATAAACATATGCGAATATTGCTGCGTCAGGTCAGGATTACCGGTGCGTAACAAGAGCGGATTGCTATTGTCAATCACATTTTGCAATTGCGTGATCGAAGGCGTATTGGTTGATGTGCGATAGAAAATCCGCAGGTTTGTGGTTCGCGAAGGGGTGTACGTGAAAAATGCATTTGGCATAATGTTATTGAACGACTTTTCTACATCCAGTACCAATGGGAAATTCTGAGCGCTGTTCAGTTGAACATTCTGATAATCAGCACCGATAGAGAAGTTGAACTTTTCTTTCCGGAAGCGATAACTCAAGCCGCCGCGCTGCGTCAATACTTCATTATCAAAGTCGTTGGACAGCAAGGAATCAATAATCGTGTATTCACCGTTGGTATCAACCAGGCGGGTATCCTGCTCGGAATTACTCTTTGTCAGTGATGGTCGGTAATTCAACTGTAGCTGGCTGTTCTCACCTATGGGCTCCGTATAATTGACGCTCACTGTGTAATTCTGGCTATTAGACAGATTATCGGAGCGCTGATCTACAATTTGGTTGGGTTGCGGGCTGTTGAAAAATTCATTTTCCGAGTACAACTTGCTGTTGCCGCTGCCGTCGTTAAAGCTGGTATTTAAGCTAAGAGAGATCGTTCTGCCTCGTTTAGCAAAGTTATGCCGGTATAAAATATTATTGGAAAAATTATAACTGGTATTATTAGAGTTGAAATTATTTAGTGTTGTATTTAACAAATCGCCGCTTGCCAAAGCATTGGCACCATCCAACAGACTGGCCGAGCGGTTATCCTGGAAATTCAAGCGTGGCGTAATAATCAGCGAATTCGTTGAGTCGATGGTATATTCGATGCGTCCGTTCAGTCGGTGATTATAATTCTTGCTGGTGGCATCATTTAGTTCATCATAAAACTGACTGCCGTCTTCCAGGAAAAACTCGCGCTCCAGAATGCTGTTGGAATTATTGTTGGTGTTATTGAAAAAATAACTGCCTGTAGCTTTAAGTTTTTTGCCCCATTCATTGGAATAGTTCAAGCCAAATGCATTGGCAGTATTGATACCGCCTTGCTGACCGACCATGAAGTCGCCTCCGCCGCCGCCCCATCCGCCGCCACGGCCACCACGGCCACCGCCACGGGAGTTACCGGTAAGCCCTGCAATATCCTGGGAGGAGAAATTCACCTGATTTACGTTATTAAAAAGCCCGATCACAGCAATGCGCTGTTGCTTATTGAAAAAATTGACGCTTCCACCCGCAGCATAGCGCTCATCTGTGCCGTAGCCGGCATAAATTTTCCCAAATTGGGCATTGCTCATGCCGGTACGGGTTGTAATGTTGATGGTTTTCTCGGCGTTACCGTCGTCGAAGCCGGTAAACTGTGCCTGGTCGCTCGCGCGGTCAAATACCTGGATTTTATCAATAATTTCTGCGGGAAGGTTGCGCAGCGCCACGGTTGCATCCTCACCGAAGAATTCACGACCATCCACCAGTACCCGGCGCACGGTTTCACCCTGGGCTTTTACCTCACCGTTTTCCACAGTAATACCCGGCATTTTGCGCACGAGTTGTTCCGCATCCGCATCAGGATTTACCTTGAAAGCACTGGCATTGTATTCAGTGGTGTCACCCTTTTGCTGTGCGCGAATCTGGGTAGCCTCCACCGTTACACCTTGCAATTCCAAAGCTGCCTGTTCCATGTTCAGGTTACCAAGGTCTTTACCGGTACGTTCCAGGGTGATCGCCTGTTCAAAAGCTTGGTAGCCAACATAAGTAGCTTGTAGTTTATAATTGCCGGGACGCAGCCGTTCAAACAAAAAGCTGCCGTCCACATCGGTGGTTATTCCTCTTTTTTGGGTGGTGTCCGCAAGATTGATGAGCTGGATATTCACTCCAATCAGCGGTTCATTATTGGCTTTGTCAATAAAAACTCCCTTGAGGGAAGCGCCCTGCCCGTTGGCAGCAAAAGCCGTGCAAAGCAAAGCGATGACGAGCATTAGAGTTTGTCGGATGTTGAGTGTACTTTTCATTTCTTCAAAATTGGCTTACGAGTTAAGAGACTTGGTTGATAAATAATGATTGAATTTTTCACGGTATTGCTCGGCAACTACTGCGGCAAAGTCGCCAATGATGACCCGGCTGCGCTCTACCGATTCTATTTTTTCCAAATTGACAATGTAAGAGCGGTGTATCCGCATGAATTTATCCGCCGGAAGTTTTTCTTCCAGCGCTTTCAGGCTCATCAGCGTCAGAATCGGTTTGTCCTGACTTTCCAGATGAATCTTGATATAATCTTTCAAACCTTCGAAGTATAAAACTTCATCCAGGTTGATTTTCAATAATTTATATTCCGATTTTACAAAAAGGTGGGAAGAACCTTCGCCCTGACTTTTCTGGGCTTCTTTCATTTGAAACCATTCTCTGGCTTTGTTCGCAGCTTTCAGAAACTCCTCGTAATTAAAGGGCTTCAGCAAGTAATCCAGGGCATCCACTTTGAATCCTTCCAGCGCGTATTGCTCAAATGCTGTGGTGAAAATGACCTTCGGACCGTTTTTCAGCGTTCTGGAAAACTCTACGCCGCTTAGGTCGGGCATCTGAATATCCAGAAACAACAGATCGATCTCTTGTTTGTCCAGTTGCTCCATCGCCTCGAATGCACTGGCGCATCGCTCCACCAATTCCAGGAACGGCGTGCGCTCCACGTATTTTTGGATCAAGTCCAGCGCAAGCGGTTCATCATCTACTATCAGACATTTGATCTTTCTCATTTTTTTACAATGTTTCCGGACTTTGACGTTATAGTTTTCTTAAAGTCACGTATTCTCCAGGTCAATGATCAAATCGGTTCGAAACACGCCATTTTCCACTTGCTGGCGAAATTCATGCCGGTTGGGATAAAGCAGGCGCAAGCGCTTTTGGAGGTTTTCAATCCCGATGCCCGAGCCGCCTTTGTCGCGCTCGTCTTTCGGGAAATTGGTATTTTCCAGCCAAAACACGAGCCGTTTATCTTCTATCCGCATTTTCAAAGAAATGAAGGACGGCTTGTTGGCACTTACGCCATGTTTAAACCCATTTTCCACAATCGGTATGAAAAGTAACGGTGCAATTTGCACGTTATCAGTACTTTCCGGAAAATCGTATTGTACATCTACCTTATCGGTCAGGCGCAGTTTCATCAAATCTATGTAATTCTTTAAAAAAGTGATTTCATTTGAAAGCGCTACCTGCTCGGCCGTAGCATCGTGCAAGGTATAGCGCATCAGTTTGCTCAGGCGATGGATGGCATCTTTGGCTTTTTCCGGTGAAATATCGACCAGTGAATAAATGTTATTCAGCGAATTAAAAAAGAAATGCGGCTGAATCTGGTATTGTAAATGCGATAAAGTGGACTTCAACTGTTCGGTTTCCATTGCTTTACGCTCGGATTCGGATTTCATCCAGCGTTGGGTGATCCTCACGGCTACACTTACCGCCACTGTTAGCGCCATCGAAAAAGCCGCCCGGAAATGATAAAAACTTTTCCAGTTGCTGCTGCCACCGCGAAATGGGCGGGATGCAGGATTGCTGCGGGGTATCAAATCCCTTACGATATCTTCTCCCCACATGCAAGCCACGATCAGCGCCAGATTTAATAAAATAAATGGAACAATCTGGTTTTTAAATAAAACCTTGTCGATCAGCACAAAATAGTTTGCGTAAAATATTACTACTGTAAATAGCAACGGCAATACCGTTCGCAAGTAAATATTCATCGGCGGAAAATCTCCACCTGAAAACAAAATCGGGAACGCAAAGAGGATACCCCACACCAGCAGGTGAAGGGCAGCCTTAGATTTTGTGCTATATTTTGTTAATGGTTTCACTTTATTATTTCTTCATAAACGGCTGAGTGCTTACACCTGCCGCGTCTGTGATCCGATAGAAATATAACATACTTTTCATGCCTTCCATCGGTATCTCCAATTTGTTTAAACCTTGTTCCAGATTGCCACTAAATACCGTTTTGATTATATTTCCCTGTTGGTCAATTATTTCTACGGTTACTTTTCCTGTTTTTAAGACCTCGAATTCCAGATTCTGCAAATCGCTCGCTGGGTTTGGGAAAGCATTTACCTGACGTTTTATCTGGTTCAACTGTACTGGCGCCTCTGCTTTCGGATCCAGCAGCAGGAAAGACAATTTCTTCCGAAAATCACCTTTTTCATTAGACCGACCGGCACCTGCATGGTTGCTCTTAAAGTCTTTAACCGCATCCTTTTTCTCGGGTTGCTCGGCGCGGTATTTGGCTACAATCGCCTTTCGATCAGCCTGCCATTGTTGCTCCTGCGTAGCTATTTCCTGGTACAAAGCATCCATATCAGCGCTGTATTTGTCAACCAAAGCCTTTACCTGAGCGTGCTTTTCCGGGTTTGTGCCTTGACCGCGTTTGTCACCTTCGGCACGACCTTTGCGAACTTCAGGCTTTCTCATGCCATCAGATTTACGCATTTGATTTCCATTTCGCCCGGCTTTGGTGCGCTCGCTGCGGAGCGTAGCGATCAATTCCTGATCTTCCTTGGAAATTTTGGATTCCAGCTTGGCGCGTTGCACTTTTAGTACAGGCAGCACATTTTCCTCCTGGTAGCTTCGCAATTCCTGGTTCATCGCCTTCATTTGTGTGCGATGCTCATCTGCTTTGGCGCGCTGCGCAGCTTTATAAGCCGTCAGTTTTTCCCGTTGCGCTGTTGTCAACACCGCATCCAGAGCTGCTTTATGTTCGTCCATGAGTTGCTTCATGGCTACTTTTGTCGCTTCAGAGGCTTCTTCGCTTTTGAGTGCCTGCATTTTTTCGCGGAAATCAGCATTGATAGACTGAATTTCTTCCTTTTGGGCATCGCTCAGCTCAATTTCAGCGGGAAATTGTGATCCCCGATGCAGGCGTTGCGCTTGAGTGTGTAGGGTGAAAATTGCCAGTGTGACTATGGTCAGCAAAATTTTTAATTTAGTTTTCATCACTTCTTCTTTTGGATTAAAAAAATACGGTTCAAATGCATGATACTTGCTACCCATAATTCACTTCCCGCTACCCGGGCGGCGGCGTTGCATCTGCTCCTGCATAAACTTGGTATAGGCTTCGTATTTTGCCTCGTCTGCCAGTACCGCTTTTACGTTCTCGTCTCTAGTGGTTGCAAGTTCTTGGATTTTTTCCATGTTGCGTTCCTGACGATATTTTTGCTGATCATCGTAGTACTGCTTAAAAATAGTAGTCAATTCTGTCTTTTGTGCTTCGCTTACTTCGATCTTTTGTGTCAATGCAGTAATGGTACGTTCGGTTCGTTCTTCAGCAGTAGGCGGCGTGCCTCCCCCGGGGCGTTGTGCATTCAGCGCGACTGCGCCCAGCACCATGATTGCGAATAAGATTGTTTTTTTCATAATAACAATTAGGTTTTTTTACGCTACAAAGATGCGCCCAAAAAAACGGCAAGCCAAGCGCGATAGAAGTCTCCCCAAAATGTCTCGAAGAACCGGGCGATTTTGTCTATTGCCATGTCGCTTGCCAATCTAAGTAAAAAATGACCACCCATAAATCCGTTTGTAACTGTAAACTCGTTTCAAAAAGGAATTTCGGAATATATTTGTGATGTTTTCATCTGATATAGATATTTGTTATAATCGGTTATTATGAAAGAACTTATCGAAGGATTATTGGGGGAAGGGCAAATAGAAAAAGCAATCTCGGTTTTTTCAAAATGGGAAATCATTGACCACCATACCAGAAATGAAATCGTTGTACAATCTTCCAGACTGAATGAGGCAAAACGTAGTTTTCTGCAGGGAATGTCCACCCAGGAATCCTATTCGGTGGAAAGAACGAAAATCACATACTATTTACTGGAATTAGTGTCCGAAATTGAGCGCAGATACATCGGAACGCCTCAGAAATACATCCCAAAAGCGATATTGGTAGCCGGTACGGGCACAAACGCCATTACCGAGCAGGAAATTTTGATCTCCAAAGTACTGGGGCAATATTTAGCAGAGAAAGAATATATTTTAATTGCCGGAGGTTGGAATGGGGTTGATTATTATACAACCACTCATTTTTGCGAAAATATTACTAAAAAACAAAATGTCAGCTTATTCAAGCATTTATTCCAGATCATTCCCAAACACAAGGAACCGATGTACAATGCGGGGAATGTGTTTTATGTAAATGAAGGCACGGAAGAATGGACGAAGTGTCTCAATCTTGCAGATTACGTGATCCTGATCGGTGGCTTGGGAGGTACGTATTCTACCTTTAAACTTTCAATCCGGGAGAGGGTACCGGTGTTTCCGTTTTTTGATACTCAAAGAGATACAACGCTGGTTTTTAATGACTTAAAAGAAACCTGGCCTGCCGATATTTACAAGGGCATCGATCGAGATGAGTTTCTCCGTACGCTTTCAGCGCCAATTCAGAATGAAAACGACGTGCGTCGAACCTTGGATAAATTGGAACATTACATGGCGGTCATAGAAAATGTAACAAATTCCCGATCCATTTAGCAATCTGGATTTACATTATCATCAGTGAGCTTTTTAAACCTGATAACTTTACAGGATAAATTAATAAAAATCATGTCTCCAGATCAAACCATCATTCATCAAACCCGCGCCTGGCTTCGGGAAGTTGTAATTGGCTGCAATTTCTGCCCGTTTGCCGCGAAGCCTTATAATCAAGGGCGCATCCACTTTGAGGTGTTTCATTCTGCAAATATGGAACCCTGCCTGGAAGCCTTGATCCGGGAATGTCGACGCCTCGATGCGGATATGACCATTGAAACAACCCTGCTCATCCTGCCCGATGGTTTTGGGGGTTTTGAAGAATACCTTGATTTAGTGGCACTTGCAGAAGATTTACTCGCAGAAATGGATTATGAAGGCATTTATCAGGTGGCGAGTTTTCACCCGGCTTATCGTTTCGCCGATTCGACGGAGGACGATCCCGCCAATTACACCAATCGCTCGCTGTACCCCATGCTGCATCTGCTGCGCGAAGCCAGTGTGGAGCGTGCCATTGCTCATCATCCCGATCCTGACAGTATTCCCGAACGCAACGTGGATTACGCCCGCCAGCGCGGACTGGCGCATATGCAGCTGCTTCGCGAGGCTTGTTTTGCGGAGCAATCCTGAGGTTAATCGGCGTTTGGTTTTTGAACAATAGCCAATTCTTCCGATATTATCAGCGAATTTTAAAATTTGTCTGATATGAAATCCTGTCTCAAAGTCTTTCTGCTACTGGCTTCAACGCTTGTTTTTTATGCCGAAAGCGTCGGCCAAACGTATAATACTCACCTGGAAAAAGAGCGCGAAATTTTGTTTTTCAGCAGGACCGGAGAGACTTTCCGCCTGCGATTTTACTCGGATCACGTGGTGCGTGTGCAAGCGATCCGCGAAGGTGAGGACTTTTTTGCAGACGATCATTATGAAATGGTGGAAAATCATAATTTGACAGGAAATTATAATATAGAAGAAAATCCCGATGCGTTTCTCATTTTGACCGAAGCTGAAGATGGTTTGAAAATAGAACTGACCAAATGGCCAATGCGCTTTCGTTTTTTATACAAACCTGATAATGATTTACTTCTGGCAGATCAAAACGGCATCACCTGGGAAGGAAATAAAATTTTCACCGATTTTCAATACAATGACGCCGAGCATTTCTGCGGCTTAGGGCATCAGAGTTTTGGCCTGGTGGAATCGCTTGATTTACAAGGTAAAATGGTGCACAGCAATTATGGCGACGGCAAAAAAGTCCACAGCGACTGGGGTGCGCAGGCGGTACTCACGGTGCCATTCTTCTTGTCGAGCAAGGGCTACGGCGTTTTTTTGAACAGCACGCATGAACATTCATTTAATTTCGGTGAAAATCAGCAGTTCCAGTTTGGCATTGATACCAAAGGCTTCGAGGGGCGGATGGATTATTTTTTCATCTTAGGTACTGATTTTAAAGACATTCTGAATCGTTACACACAGTTGACCGGGCGGCCGCGCTTGCCGCAGCAGTCTATTTTTGGATTACAATTATCAGATAAGGATTTTCCGCAACATGAAGGTGTGGAATGGTGGAAGGAACGTATTATCAAGCATCGAGATGCGGGCTTCCCGTTCGATCATATTGTAAATGACAACCGTTGGCGCTCGGGCACGGGGGCGTGGTCAGGTTCCTGGTTTGAATGGGATTCCAAGCGCTTTCCCGATCCGCAGGCATATCATAATTGGTGTAATGAACATCATGTTACAATGACGCTTGATTTCAATCGCAATATCGGCGCAGCAAGCTGGGGTTGGAAACCGGAATATAATCTTCCCAATTCGGAGAAATATATCAAAGAAGGCTTTTGTGCCCCGGATTATACCAATCCCGCTGTGCGCAACTGGCTCTGGGAATTGTTTTGGCGAAAATCTTTTGACCCGGCTTTGAATTATCCGGGCGACGCCTTATGGATTGACGAAACCGATGAGTTGTTCCCACTACCTGATTCTACGATTTGCTCCAATGGCAGAAGCTGGGCGGAGGTGGAAAACAGCTATCATTTCCTGGTGGCAAAAGCCATTGTGAAAGAAGGCTGGGACAATGCCAATGAAAATAATCCTCCGGGCATAGGCGCGGCGAAGCGACCTTATGTCTGGATTCGCGGCTCCAGCGCGGGCGCGCAACGCTGGGCTACGCATTGGACGGGCGATCTGGAGTGCGATTATTCCTGGATGGAGCGCAATGTGCGCGGCATGTTGGCCTCGGGCTTGTCGGGGTTTCCTTATTTCAATCATGATGCAGGCGGTTTCCGGCATCCTGGACCCGATGATGCGATGTACATCCAATGGGGCATGGCGCTGGGCAGTTTCACCCCAATCTGGCGGCCGCACGGCCCCGGCGAGTATAAACGCTGGCCGCTGGAGCGCTCCGAGCAATGTCAGGCGGCGGCTAAGATTTATTCAAAATTACGTTATGAAATGATGCCTTATATTTACACCCAGGCTCACAAGGCTTATGAACAGGGGCTTCCAATGGCGCGAGCGATGGTGATTGATTATCATGAATATCATAATGCCTGGAAATATGATACGCAATACATGTGGGGTGATGCGATGCTGGTGGCGCCCAATTGCTCTGGCAAGGATACGATTTTAGACGTCTGGCTGCCGGCGGGTCAGGATTGGTACGACTTCTGGATGGGCGAAGTGTACAAAGGTGATCAGGTGATTCATTACAAAGCTCGCTTTGGTGAATTGCCGATTTTTGTAAAACAAGGCGCTATCATTCCGGAAAGATTATATGCACAAAGCACTTTTACCCTCGATCCTAAAGTGCTGATTTTGAACATTTACGCTGGAAAAGACGGTGACTTTACATTATACGAGGATGATAATATTACGGAAAATTACAAAGTAAATAAGGAGCTACGGCAAACACCGATTATTTACAACCATCAAAAAAGACAATTAACGATTCAACCCGCACAGGGTACTTACAAAGGCGCACCGCAGGAAAGAAGTTATCAGATTTATTTACATGGTTTTGATTTTGAAGAAATGCCCAAAATCAGGCTCGAAGGCAGGAGATTAAAGCGTTTTGCCAGCAAGGAAGAAGCCATTAAAAATGGGGGTGTGGTTTGGTTGGAAAATAAAAAAACAATTGGGGTTTTTACAAAATTACATCATGTTGAAGACAAAATTGTAATAAAAATTAAATAAAATATTTAAAACCGGATTTAATTAACCCGCCGAACGCTCACCCTGCATCGGCTTTTGCACGATCTGCCTGAACATTTCTTCCATGGAAAGGTCGTGGTTCAGATCATCCTCATCGGACTGCTCGCCGCTCTCTACACGCAGGCGCGGGTTTACGACCATATAATCCGCTTCATCGTATTCATAAATCGACCAGCGTCCCCATTTATATTCCAATGAGGTAAGACTTTCCACCCAATCGCCGGAATTGAGGTAAATAACTTTTTTATCTTTTACATCCACAGTGCGCATCTGCGACCGGTGAATGTGCCCGCAAATTACATAATCGTAGTCCTGTTCCGCCGCGAGCCGTATCGCCGTATCTTCAAAATCATCCACAAATTTGATAGCTTCTTTTACACTGTACTTAATTCTTTTGGCAAAAGACATGCGCGGCTTGCCCAATATGATACGAATTTTATTTACCCAGCTGTTAATCATGATAAGCCAATCATAACCTTTGCCGCCCAGTTTTGCAATAAACGGTGAATATTTGATAAATACATCAAATACGTCGCCATGAAAAATCCAGTAATTCTTGCCCTTGAGCTTAAAAACAAGTTTATCACGCAGGTGAATGTTTCCGGAGGAGAAATCTGAATAACGGCGCAGCGCATCATCATGATTGCCGGTGATATAATAAACTTTGGTGCCGTTGGCTGCCATTTTCAGGATGCGCTGGATCACCTGCATATGTTCTTTCGGAAAGTAGCGCTTCCGAAACTGCCAAATGTCAATAAAATCGCCATTCAGAATCAGCGTACCGACTTTAATGCTTTTCAAGTAGTTGAGCAACTCTTTGGCGTGGCAGCCATATGTTCCAAGGTGTACGTCTGAGATAATGACTATGTCCAGTTCTCTTTTCATTATATTCTTTCAGTTCGAATTGCTACTATTCACATTTTACTAAACTGGACACAAGATGGGATATATATGTGAAATGAATGTAAAATCAAGATTATGAAATAATTAAAGTTTAGGTAAAGCGCAGCCTGCAACTTTTACACCACCACTTTTTTCAAGCTTTTCCGGTACTCTCTTGGGCTTACGCCTGTAATGTTTTTAAATTGTTTATTGAAATGAGATAAGTTATTAAATCCACTTTCGAAACTCACTTCCGAAATACTCAGGTGCTCATCGCCGAGCAGGCGGCAGGCATGCGCGATGCGGATTTCGTTGACGAATTCGGTGAAAGTTTTGCGCGTCAGCTTTTTAAAATAACGACAAAATGCCGGCACGGTCATACTCGCGTGCTTGGCCACAACATCGAGGCGGACTTCACTTTGAAAGTTTTCCTGTACATAGTTGTACACAGTTTCCATGCGATCGTGGTCTTGTGAGCTGACTTCCAGGGCGTAATTGCTTACATTCAGAATATTATACTCTTTTGAGGTGGCCAAATCCTGCAAAACCGACAATAATTCCAGAAGCCGGTCGAAGTTGCTCATCTTAATCATTTTTTGCAATCGCTCGCCCACGCGCTTTTTGGTTTCACCGTGGAAGATCAGGCCTTGCTCGGAGCGTTCAAAAGCCTGCCGGATCGCCTGCAATTCCGGTCGTTCGAAGAAATCGCGCCCCAAAAAATCGGCTTTCATTTGCACCACCACTTCTACATGCTCTTCAAACAGCTCTTCGGTGAAGGCAAAGTGCGGCAGATTCGGTCCCAGAAAGATCAAATCGCCGTCTTCGTAATAGGAAATGTGGTCGCCGATGTGCCTTTTTCCGCGTCCTTTGGAAATATACACGATTTCGTACTCGGGATGGAAGTGCCAAAACGGCTTTTGGTTGCAGTCGATGAATTGGCGAATCGTAAACGAATTTCCAAATACAGGCTCAATTTTTTCGAGTGCGGCTTTCATATCTTTTGTTTAAATTCTTTTCTACAAAATTTAATTCCCTTTTTGAAATTACAAATTTACACTAAATTAACAAATAATATTCTGTTTGACGCGCTAAAGGTTAAAATAGCACCACAATATGCTAAAATGATAGTAGATTTCCAAACAAAACGGCAATACCTTTGCAGCAGGTTTAGTTAGTTTCATACATTACCATTTAGTTTTAAATCATTGGAAAGGTGGCATCCGTATTCGAGGTGTCACTTTTATTTTTTGGTGGATACTATTTTGAAGGATTTTGATCAAATTTACGGCTTTTTTCAGAATTTTAACTCCCGACTGACATGATACAGACCTTGAGAGTATTCGCACTGCATATTCCAAGCCTCACCATCGGCATTTCCTTTTTTTCCCTGAGTTTGCTCATGGGCACTTGGGTAGCCCGTATCCCCGATGTACAGGCGCGCACCGGACTCAGCGACGGACAACTGGGCATCTCGATGCTGGGCTTGTCTTTCGGCGCTTTAATAGGAACAGCATTATCGGGCTGGTTGTTGTCCAAATTGCCCACCGGACGCGCGTCGGCACTGAGTGCCGTGTTCTTTGGAGCAGCCATTGTGCTCCCCGCATTTGCTTTTAATCAGGTGACACTGATGGCAGCCTTGATGGTGGTGGGTGCCACCAATGGTTTTATGAGCGTTTCGGTCAACGCTGCGGCCGCCGCTATTGAAAAGCATTTCCGGATTTCGATTATGTCGGCTTGCCACGGTATGTTTAGCCTGGGCGGCATGATTGGCGCGGCTTCCTCGGGTTGGATCGCGAGCATGGGTATCCCGCTGGAATGGCATTTCACGACGATCGCCCTACTGATGGTGCTTTCGCAAATCGCGCTGCGCCCGATTTTACTGAATATGCCGAACAACGAGGTCGGTGGCCCGCGTTTTGTGCTGCCACGCAAAGCCTTGCTGGGACTGGCAATCATTTGTTTTTGCATCATCCTGTGCGAGGGCGCTGTTGCTGACTGGAGCGCGGTGTACCTCAAAAACAATCTTCAAAGTTCCGCATTTATCGCGGGTTTGGGCTATGCTGGCTTTTGCCTGACGATGGCACTGGGACGCTTTTCCGGTGATGCTTTGCGCACGCGCTGGGGCGCCAACCGTACGATTCGCTACGGTGCCTTGATCGCGGCAGCGGGCTTGGTTTTGCTCATTGCCACCACCAATCCGATTGCCGGGGTGTTGTGTTTTGTGCTGATCGGCGCGGGTTTATCTACGATCGTGCCTTCGATTTACGGTGCTTCTGCGAAGGTGCCGGGTATTCCCGCCGGTACAGGGCTGGCCTCAGTAGCAACGGCGGGCATCATGGGCATGCTCACCGGGCGTTTGCTGATCGGCAATATTTCCGATGCTTTTGGCTTGAATATTGCGCTGGCGCTGATGGCGGTGCTGCTGCTGGTAGCAGTGGGGATGGCGAACCGGGTGCGGGTGTAGGTTTTGATGTTTGATGTTAAAAACTAAAGTTTTCTTCTAATTCCAATATTCAAAGACCAAGATTTATTCAATCCACCAATCTCCATTTAAATCCCATCCGGAGCGCGCCGGGCGGATGTGCGTAGAAAGCGGTTTGATAAAATAACTGCTGATCCTGGGTATTTTGTAATAATTCGGTGAGGTTTTCAAATTTTACAAAGGCGCGGAATTTGGTGACCCGCATGGTAAAGAAAGCATCCACGGCAGGGTAGAAGTCCACCTGACGCTGGTTTTGCAGTTGGAATTGTCCGGTGACAGGATTGTAATAATCCGCTAAATAAGTATCATTATAGCGCAGGTCGAAGCCGAGCTTTACATTGAGTACTTTAAACCAATAACCTTCATAATAAAGGCTGTGCTTGGCAAAGATTTGCGGCAGGCGAATAAAATCTTCGGAGGCATTTTGTAAAGCGACCGTATTATCCAAGTGAAAATTCCCAAGTTTAAAGTCTTTTTGCACAATAAGTTGCAGGATACTAATCGGCACGCCGGTCTGCCGGGACACGCCGGAGGTGTCAAAATAAATGTAATTATTTAGTAAATGATAGCGCCCGCTGATGCTAAATTGTAATGTTGGAACTAAATAAGTGCCGCCCACGGTGGTGGAAAGCGTTTGTTTGAAATCATTATCCCAAACAGGGCGCTGCGAAATATAAAAACGATGCTCGATCAGGCTGGGAGAATATAATTGGTTGATAAATTCGCCGCGCAATTGCCCGAATTTCCCGAAGTCGAGCGTCAGATTTCCCTGCGCCCGGTAGTCGCCGCGATTATCGAGCAAACCCAGATGCCCGTAGGTTTCCAGCCGGAGCCGTTCGCCAAAACTGAGGTTCCATTTTCCGGTAAGAAAAAGGTTGTTGAGCGTAGAATCGCGCGGTTCCTGATCCAGGAAATGAATGCTGTGCACCAGCCCGAGTTCGAGCAGATCGCGTTCGCTTTTTGCCTGGGAAGCCCGGTTTTGGCGGAGTTTGAAGGTGCTGAGTCGAAAACTGTTTTCGATTTTCTGATGATGAATGTAATGACGGACGCCCCTCGGGTCGGTTTCTAACACTGGAAACCAGTTAAAAAAAGAAGAATCCGCGATCAGGTTATCATCGAAAAACTTGTATTTATAATCTCCGAAAACTGCTTGATGCGAAAGCGTATAAGCGCGCGTGATGCCCTTAAGCGAATCGGGTTTGCCCCCCAACTGAAAGTAATGCGTATAAGCTAACTCCCGGTGCTGGTAGCGAGATTGGGCGTTATTCAGAAATACATCTGCCGAGCTGGGTGTGCCAAATTGCCCTTCCAGATTCGGAGGCGTTTCGATGCCGCCGTTGTCTTCCGCTTCGATGGTGTTGCCCGCCGCCGCCAGAAAACCCTGGTAGCGCTCGCTTTTGCCTTTCAGCCAGAAGGCCACAGAGAGCGTGGTATGGCGTGTATTTTCGTTAGGGTATTGATTTTCAGAACCTAGCTGGCTAATCCGATCGTAATTGACCGAGAAATTCAGTCCTTTGGCAAAATTTCGGCTGAATTCGGTGGTCAGGTAGCTGTCTGCCTGTTCGGAACCAACCATAAACGAGACATCGGTGTAAGCCTTTTGCAAACGATAAAACCGCGTGCGCGTGACCGGCGTAATGTATAGATCGTATTGGTGCAAACCCACGTCAAAGCCGCGTCGCCAAATGGGTTCGAATACCATCGGCTGATGTGCCGAACCTAGATTGCCGAGGTGCATGTAGTCCAGCTCGCGCTGCCGTACCGGATCATATTGCTGGAAATTCGCAAGTGTAGAATCGGAGAAAGGCGTTTCGCGATTGGGATTATCCGCGTAGAAATAGAAAATGCCAACGGTGTCGGGAATTTCATCCACCCGTTGTTCCAGGCGCGAGGAATCGAACGGCTGTTGGTTTCCCTGAGGAAAATTGTTTGGAATACCGGTAGGTCGTTGTGCCTGCGCTTGCGCAACGAACAACAATCCCATGAAAATACCAGTCAGCCGAGCGAAGTTCATCATTTCCTGAAGTCATCTGATGACTTTGAGTCACCAGATGACCTTTTAATTATAAATTCAATATAGCCGGGCTCATCCCCATATTGGAGAAGCCGCCGTCGTGATAGAGATTTTGCAAAGTCACCGAACGCGTGAGGTCGGAAAACATCGTCACGCAATAATCCGCGCAAGCTTCTGCCGAGGCATTGCCGAGCGGCGACATCTTGTCAGCATAATCAAAAAATTCGCTAAAACCCTTGACGCCACTGCCCGCGGTCGTGATCGTCGGTGATTGTGAAATCGTATTCACGCGCACTTTATTGCGAACGCCAAAATGATAACCGAAGCTCCGCGCAAAAGATTCGAGCAGGGCCTTGGATTCCGCCATTTCATTATAATCCGGGAACACGCGCTGCGCCGCGATATACGTGAGTGCCAGGATCGAACCCCAGTCGTTCATGGCTTCCTGCTTCCAGAGCACCTGCATCATTTTGTGGAACGAAATTGCTGAAATATCAAAGGTTTTGAGCATCCACTCATGGTTGAGGTCGGTGTACTCGCGCCCTTTGCGCACGTTGAGCGACATTCCGATCGAGTGCAGCACAAAGTCAAGCTTGCCGCCCAGCGCTTCCTGAGATTTGGTAAACAGGTTTTCCAGATCTTCCATCGAAGTGGCGTCTGCCGGAATGATTTCTGCGTTTAATTTTTCACCCAGTTTATTGATTTCACCAAAGCGCATAGCCACGGGGGCATTGGTCAGGGTGATACTTGCGCCTTCCGCTACGCAGCGTTCTGCGACTTTCCAGGCGATTGATTTTTCGTCCAAAGCGCCAAAAACGACGCCTCGCTTTCCTTTGAGTAAGTTGTTTGTCATATTTTTAAGGTTCAAGGTTCGAAATTTCGAAAGTTCAAGGGTTCAAGCTTTTAAACTTTGCAAACTTGAAACCTTTGAACTTGAAACTTTATGTTATGCTTCAATCAATTGTCTTGCATTTTCGATGGCCGCGTCGCTCGGCGGATTCTGGCTGAGCATGGTCGCAATGGCACGGATGCGTTCGTCTTTAGTCAATTCCTTGACTTTTGTGATCACGCGCTCTTCCTTCTCCACTTTGTATGCAAAATAATGTGCATCTGCCTTGGATGCCACCTGCGGCGAGTGCGTGATCGTCACCACCTGGTGTTGGTTGGACAAATGTCGTAAAATATTTCCCATTCGCAAGGCTACATCCCCGGAAACACCGACGTCGATTTCATCAAAAATCAGCGTTGGCAAAGGAATGGCACTGGCAACCAGCGATTTGGTGACCAGGGTAAGACGCGCCAGTTCACCGCCGGAAGCCACGTCTTTGATCATTTGCAGCCGGCTTCCTTTATTCGCAGAGAACAGGAAATTCAATTCATCCAACCCGGTCGGGCTGAGTGCTTCCAGTTTTCTGAAATCTACTTTCAACACCGCGTGTTCCATCGCCAGCTGTGCCAGCATGGCGTGAACTTTATTTTCAAAATCGCCGATCACCAGTTGGCGGCGCTCGCTCAGCATTTTCGCCACTTCGAAGAGGTGGACTTCCTGCTCGGCGATGCGTTTATTCAAGGTTTCAATTTCGGTGGAAAGGTCGCCAAATTCGCCCAGTTGCTGCTGCAAATTCTCCTGAATATCGAGTAATTCCTTGACGGTAGTTACTTTATGCTTGTTTTGCAAACGATAGATCAAATCCAGCCTTGCCTGAATTTCGACAATGCGCTCGGGATCATACTCGGCTTGCTCGGCGATTTCTTCAAATTCCCCGGCGATGTCTTTCAATTCCTCCACCAGCCCGTCATACCGCTCCGAAAGCTCCTGCATGCGCTGCTCGTACTTGCTCACCTGATGTAATTGAATGCTCAATTCTTCCATTTGGCTCACCAGCGATTGCTCGCTTTCGCTCAAGTACAGAAAAGCCGCATTCATGGTACGCTTGATTTCTTCGGCGTTGGAGAGCACTGCCAATTCCTGTTCCAGACGCTCCTGTTCGCCTTCGAGTAGCTCGGCTTTGTTGAATTCTTCGAGTTGAAATTGCAAAAATTCGACTTCCTTGGCCGAGGCCTCGTTACGGGCGATCAGATTGCTCAGGCGGCGTTTGTCCGTCTGGTATTGGCGATATTCCTCCTCGTAGCCTGCGGCCAGCCGTTTATTATCAGCCAGGGCGTCGATCATTCTGAGTTGAAAGGAAACATTGTGAATATCCAGGGTGTCAAATTGCTGGTGCAGATCAAGCAGTGCGCTGCTCAGTTGCTGTAGCACGTTCAGATTGACCGGAGAATCGTTGATAAATGCGCGCGATTTGCCGGAAGGCAGAATTTCCCGCCGGATGAAGGTTTCGTCGTCGTATTCGATGTCATTATCAATAAAAAAAGTCTTGAGATCGTAGGATCGGATATCGAATTGTGCTTCTACGACGCACTTTTCCGCTTCATTGTATAAGGATTTGGTATCGGCGCGATTGCCCATAATCAGACCCAGTGCTCCCAGCAGAATAGACTTACCTGCGCCGGTTTCACCGGTAATCACGGTCAGTCCTTCGGAAAAGTTGATTTCCAGGGATTCAATGATGGCGTAATTTCGGATATGCAGACTTTTAATCATCGTTTTCTGGCAACGGCATTTGGCGCAAAGTTAACAAACACTTTGGAAAGTTTTTGAAACAAAAAGTTGTAGTGCTGAAATAAAAAAATCGGCGTTTTTTTTAATCGGACAAAATCGGCAGCTAAAGCCCCCTGCTATAAATGGAAGAAGGCTCTTACTCTTTGCGAGTAAAAGCCTTCTATGTGTTGCCTCCGCGGCACGTTCGTTTTCTCTTCAGTAAATAGAATCAGGCTTCTTTTACAATTTCATACCTGAACAATAACAGAATCAGTAGTAGTACACTGAAGATGATCATGGGATTCGAGTTTTGGATTAAAAAATATGTTATGTTCATGCAAAGCCGCCTCTCAAAGCCCGGCTTTCAAATTCAAAGCTAAACTATTCTTTCAGAAAAGTCAACAGCCGACCATTAAAAAACCCGTTCACTGCAATAAGCAAACGGGTTTGAGGCAATATTTTTAACAAAATTTTATGACTGGTTTTATCCGGCAAAACGCTTATTCACTTCATCCCAGTTGATCACATTAAAGAATGCCGAGATATAATCGGGTCTGCGATTCTGGTAATTCAGGTAGTACGCGTGTTCCCAAACATCAAGAGCCAGTACCGGCGTGCCTTTAAAATCGGAAATATCCATCAGCGGATTGTCCTGGTTTGGTGTAGAACCAATAGCCAGTTTTCCACTACTGTCTTTTACCAGCCAGGCCCAGCCAGAACCAAAGCGAGATCCCGCCGCATCCGAGAATTGTTTCTTGAAGTTTTCGTAAGAACCGAAGTCACGGTTGATCGCATCGGCAATAGGACCATTGATCTGACCACCATTTGGCGACATGACTTCCCAGAAAAGATTGTGATTATAATAACCACCGCCATTATTGCGCACTGCGGTAGAATGCTTGGATACGTTTGCAAGAATCTGTTCGATCGTTTTGCCCTCCAATTCGGTGCCTGCAATTGCATTGTTCAGGTTATTGGTGTAGCCTGCGTGGTGTTTATCGTGGTGGATTTCCATCGTCCGGGCATCGATGTTGGGTTCTAAGGCATCGAATGAATAGGGTAAATCAGGAAGTTGAAAAGCCATAATATAGTTAGGTTTTGGTGATAAAATTAGTTGAATCTGTAATTGAAACGCGGCTGTATCTATTTAGTTCTTTACAAAGCCAAAAGAGTTAAAATTTTCCTGTAATGACATGAAATTGTGCGGAATGCCAGTGTTTTGGCATTTTTACTTACGGTTGTTCAAAGGTGGAAACAAGTCCGGCGGCCGCCGGTGTTTGGTGCCTTGCTCGTAATCATAAGTGATGCGGATGAGCGTTGGCTCGGCGTACATCCTGCCCAAAAACTGCAAACCTGCAGGAAGATTGCCTCCGGTAAAGCCCATCGGTACCGTGAATGCCGGTTGCCCGGTGTGCGGCGCAATGATCTGGCTGTTATCGCCTTTATAACCTTCTTCATACGCAGCGGCTTCGGCCGGCGGGTAATTCCAACTGGGATAAATGATGACATCCACATTCAGGCTGTCCATCGTGCGTTCAATGGCTTCGCGAAAGGCGACGCGCAGGGGATCGGTGTAAGGATCGCCGCAGGGAATCTCGGCGCGGCGGCTCCGCCCGTGATGGTCGAGGAAGTATTGAATCCTGCCATCCACAAAATCCGAATATTTGCCGGAAGCCACAATGGCAGCCAGCGTGTTTAGTGTGTCTCTTTTTACAAAAGTGGCAAAATAATCGTTGATATCTTTTTCAAATTCGGCGCACCACTGGTTGGCACGTAATGAATCGAAGTCGGGAATAACAAACGAGTCGACGATTTCTGCCCCCATGTCTTGTATATCTGCGATAGCCTGATCGAACAAAGCTTTTATCTCCGGGTGAATATCTTCGGTGAGTTGCCGCAAGACCCCAATCCGGGCGCCTTTCAAGCCATCAAGCTCTAAAAACTGCCGGTAATTTTGTTGCATCTTTCCTTCGCTGTATTTGGTTACCGGATCGTTGGAATCATAGCCGGCAATGACTTCCAACAAGTGCGTAGCGTCGGCTACGGTGCGGCACATGGGACCGCCTACGTCGTTGCGCAGGTACAAAGGGGCAATCCCGTGGCGGCTGGTCAAGCCCAACGTAGAACGAATACCCACCAAGGCATTATGTGATGAGGGGCCGCGAATAGAATTGCCCGTATCCGTGCCCAAACCAATGGTACCGAAGTTAGCTGCCACCGCAGCAGCCGTGCCCCCGCTACTGCCCGCCGGTACGTGTTCTAAATTGTACGGATTCAAGGTCTCCCCGCCAATCGAGCTGACGGTATGCATCGGACTGAAAGCCCATTCCGCCATGTTGGACTTCGCCAGCACAATCGCGCCGGCTTCAATGAGTTGTTGCACCTGGTATGCGTTCTCGTCGGGTACAAAACCTTTCAGTGCGATGGAGCCTGCGGTGGTTTGCAAGCCTTTGGTATTGTAATTATCCTTCACGATTACCGGAATACCGTGCAATGAGCGCAATTCACCGGTTTGTTTGAATTCCTGATCCAATGCGCGTGCTTCCGCGAGGGCATTGGGATTGACCAGCACAATTGCATTTACCTTGGTGGATTGATCGTACGCTTCGATGCGATCCAGATATGCCTGCACCAAAGCTTCCGCAGTGAAATCGCCATTGCGATAAGCGCGGTGAATATCTGCAATCGTAAGTTCCATCACATCTACCGGTTGTTTTTGTGGCGTTTTACAACCAAACAGGAGCATCAAAACAAAACCAAGCATCAAAAAACGATTCATACGTCATTATTTTAGGTGTTATTTCCTCTTTTCCACTTCCACATTCCCCTTTCCCACTTCATTTCAATGCCCCACTGCTTTGCCGTCAAACGCTCTGGAATCCGCGGCGCCGTATATGAGACCGGTTTTAGGATCAATGAAGATGCCCATTGCCGAACCCTGCTCGCCGATTTCCCGCACGGGGTGCCCCATCATCTCATACAGCTTGCGCGTGTCGGGCGAGATGCCCCAGCGTTCAAAACTGGTCATATCGGGGAGCCACTGGTGGTGAATGCGGGGCGCTTCCACTGCCTGCGCGACGTTCATGCCGTGATCGATGACATTCAGCACCACTTGCAGTACCGTATTGATGATCGTGCGACCACCCGGACTGCCGATCACCAGCACCGGCTTACCGTCTTTGGCTACAATCGTCGGGGTCATACTCGATAGCATGCGCTTGCCCGGAGCCACGAGGTTCGGATCGGTGCCAATGAGCCCGGTACGTGTGGTTTTGCCGGGAATCGGATTAAAATCGCCCATTTCATTATTCAGCAGAAAACCAGCGCCTTCCACTACCAGGCGTGAGCCGTAGCCGTATTCCAACGTATAGGTCAGCGAGACGGCGTTTCCTTCCGCATCTACGACTGAAAAATGGGTCGTTTCGGGACTTTCGTACCCCAGCAAAGCGGCATTAAATTTGGAGGAATCGCTCGGAGAAGCTTTGAACCAGTCTATTGTTGCCCGTAGCTTGTCGGCGTAAGCCTTGGAAGTCAAGCGCTCGATCGGCATATCGGGATTGAACGCAGGATCGCCCAAATGCTGTGCCCGGTCGGCATAAGCCCGCCGCATCGCTTCGGTCAGAAGATGAAGATAAAGCGCAGAGTTGTGACCGATTTCCTTAAGGTTATAACCTTCCAAAATATGGAGCATTTCCACCAGCGCCACGCCGCCGGAACTGGGCGGACTCATGGCATACACATCATATCCCCGGTAAGTGCCATGCACCGCCGGTTGTTCGACGGCTTCATATTTGGCCAGGTCTTCTTCGGTGATCAAACCGCCGTATTTTTTCATAAAATCGGCGATCAACTTTGCTGTTTTGCCTTCGTAGAATCCCTTTTTGCCGTCTTTTTGTATTCTTTTCAGCGTGGCCGCTAAGTCAGGTTGTTTCCACAATTCGCCGGGCTCGTACAAATCTTTGCCGTTTTTTAAAAAAGCTTTTTTCGCAGCGTCGTACATGGGTTCGGTGCGCTGCTGGTAGTATTTTAGGATACCCTGCATGTCCCAGGTGCTGGGCCAGCCGTTTTCCGCCAGCTCAACGGAGGGTTGTACCAACTCCGACCAGGGTTTGCTGCCCAGCTTTTGATGCGCTTGCCAAAGCCCGGCCACCGTGCCCGGTACGCCTACGGACAGCGGGCCTTCATGGTTGGAATTGTTTTTAATATTGCCGTCTGCATCCAGATACATCTTTGCCGAAGCCGCCAGTGGCGCACGTTCCCGGAAGTTAAAAGTTGTCACCGTGCCATCTGCGCCGTGATACACCAAGAATCCACCGCCGCCAATATTACCAGCCGAGGGTAAAGTCACCGCCAGTGCAAAGGCCGTCGCCACCGCTGCATCCACTGCATTGCCGCCGTTGCGCAATACCTGCTGCCCCACTTCCGAAGCGAGGTAGTGACTGCTGGTAACCATGCCATGCTTGGCCGGCGTGGGTGTGCGACCGCTTTGTGCGGAGAGGATAAAGGGAAAAAGCAAGATCGATAAGCCAAATGCCATACAGTTGCGGGTAAAATATGGTATCATATTGTTTTAGGTTTTAGTTAGAATGAATACCGATTGGCAGGATTAAAGATAAGACAATCCGGAGGGGCGTTTTTTTCTAAAACAAGTCAACTCAAAAATATTGCCAAATCCAAAATTATAAGCTATCTATGTATAAAACAATATCCATTAGGCAACTCACTATGACGCGATCGCTTCTTTGCTCAGTTTCCATCTTCGGTGCGACCACAACCACATGCTTGGGTCAAGGTTAATTGCTGCTTCCAGTTCTCTGGCATAATGCTCAATCATTTGATTACTACTTACCTCGACGGGGTGCTCTTCGATAACAATAAATTCTACCTCGTAGTAGCCTCGCTTTAATTTTTTCATCATCGGAAACATCAGCACCTGGTTTGTTTTTTTAGCAATGCGATCCGCTCCGATCAGAAACGCCGTTTCTTGATTCATAAACTCCATCCAGTGCTTGCTGCTTTCATGCCCAGGACTCTGGTCGCCGATAATTACGGTCAGGGTATAAATATCATTTTTCGCAAAATTGACGAGCGCTTTGTATGCATTTTTCGATTCAATAGCTACCATGCCAAAACGTTCGCGTACGCTTTTAATCAGTTGATTGAAATACTGATTGGAAAGCGGTTTGTAAAAAGTAACCATTTTGTGTTGGATACAAAGCGGCAAAGCCGGCAACCATTCCCAGTTTCCGTAGTGCCCCATGTACAAAATAATGCTTCGGTTTTGATCGAAATACTGATTCAACAGCGCTGCATTTTTTACCTGAAGCCTCTTTTGAATCTCGGCTTTGCCAATAGATTTAAACTTGAGCGTTTCGATGATTAGATCACAAAAATGGCGATAAAATTCTTTGGCAATTTTTTTGATTTGACGATCATCTTTATCGGGAAATGCTTTTTTTAGATTCGTAATTACCACTTTTTTCCGGTAATGAATGCCATAAAACAGTACAACAAAGAACAGATCTGAAAAAAAGTACAATACCGGCAGCGGCAGTATAGAAAAAAAGGTAAAAACAGCATTGAGTAGTTGACCTGTAATCCTATTCATGTTTGAATTTATATATTGAAGGATTGCTTGCTAATGCCCCGTTGTACTCGGTGCAAGGTAAAGCTAATTCACGACTGCACCAAAACAGAATTTAATACCATGACCTAGCAGGCATATACTCTTGAATGCTTATTCGGAAGACGTTTTTATCGGTTTTAATCTGCTTTCAATTCTCCGAAAAGACTCAACGTACTTGACTCCACATTTAGTTCATAAGTGAACTTACCCCGGAATATTTTCTCCTCGCCCACATAATCCGTAGGCACTATTGCGTATGTCTGACCGGCTATTTCCACCCTGACAAAAGCGTACCGGTAGGTAAAATCATACCTTTTATAATCCGACACTTCTCCCGGGGCAACCGATACATACATATTCTCGCCTCCCGACGTATTAATAAACACCTGATCAAAGGTAAACGCAGACAAGTTCTTCACACGTATTTGCACCTCATCGCCCGCAGGGTTTGGATTTTCATTATTCGTGCAGCCCATGACTGTCAACAGGAGCAAAAGGAATAATATTTTTTTCATAGCTACTTTTTGAATATAGACATATGCCAGGGGAAAAAAGGTTTGGTAAAACCACACTTTCCTGTTTGTAATAATTTTTTGTATTTATTTTTATGATAAATGAAATAGGCTCTTGAACGTAAAAAAGACAAGTTTTTTCGTCAACATATGATATTTTGTGCTCGACACATGATGTTTCGTTGTGATAATTCCATTTTTTGTTCTCGACATATGATATTGTGATATGATGTATTCATTTTTTGTTGTGCACATTTAAAGAAGTGACATCGTCATCGCGCTTTGCGACCTTAAAAAGTGCATTTTTAATCTTGTAAAATTGGCAAGGCATCAAAAGGTATCATATGTTGACGATGTGCAATGATGTGTTGACGACGAAAAATCAAAAAACGACAAAAA
>CAZGAU010000032.1:0-10794 GCA_964523725.1 uncultured Saprospiraceae bacterium | reverse complement strand
ATGTTGACGATGTGCAATGATGTGTTGACGACGAAAAATCAAAAAACGACAAAAAAATATCAAATATTGATCTGAAACAGGCAGATTTTGATGTGAATATTACAGATGTAAATAAAAAACAGGGCATTGGGCATTCGGAATTTACATATGATAATGAAAGAGTGTGTTATTATAATGTTCGCCCTTTGGAATTTCGAGAATCAATTTTTACAACGGTCATTGGTGGTAGCAATTCTGTCTGGAACTAAAATTGTACTTTTCTCCGTTGTTTTAATTAACTTTGATTGTTAAAAAGACTAACATGGACCGTTCAAAAGAAAAGCAGTTGACCGTAAAGGAAGCCATTCGGATAGACCCGGAGATATTGGGTGGTACGCCTGTATTTGCGGGTACGCGGGTGCCGGTGAAGACTTTGTTCGATTATCTGGAAGCCAGTTCTCTCGACGATTTCCTCGAGGGCTTTCCAACGGTCAGCCGTGAACAGGCAGAGGTGGTGATTGAATGGACTTCTGATATGATGTTACACTTTTTGCAACAATATGAAAGTGCTGCTTGACGAAAATATTGATGTGCGCTTCAAACGGGAGTTTGCGGAAAGTACGCACGAAGTTTACACGGTTCGAGACATGGGCTGGAATGGCCTTAAAAATGGCGAATTGCTGAAAAAGATGACCGAGGCAAATTTTGATGCTCTGATTGCTGTAGATAAAAACCTGCCCTACCAACAAAATCAGGATAAATTACCTGTTCGCATTTTTGTTTTGGATGTTTTCAAAAATGTCTTGCCAAATTTGAAACCATTCGCTCCAAAACTCCTGGAATTATTGGAAAACCTGACTGAAGAGAAAGTCTTGATTGTGAGTTTAGAGGATTAGACAAAGCACCCAAAAGTATACAAATATCGGAATTTGATCTCTGCCAAATCTTGAAACCAAAACCCGGCAGAGCACCTTTCATCAATTCTTCCTCCCATCCAAATCCGGCAATACAAAATCATCCAGCGGGCTGGGCATAGCCATGACGCGCTCGATTTCTTCGACGGTGCGGGGTGCGCGGGCGGAGAGGTTTTCCCAGCCATCGGCGGTGATGAGGATGTCATCTTCGATGCGCACGGCGATGCCCCACCATTTTTCGTCGCAGGGGCTGCCTTCGGGGATGTAAATGCCGGGCTCCACGGTGATGACGGTGCCCGCCTTGAAGGCGCCGCCGGTGCCGCGGTCGTGTACGTCCAAACCCAGGTAATGCGAGGTGCCGTGCGGAAAGTAGCTGTGCCGCTCGCCGGCTTTGATGATGCCGAGTTCGGCGAGGCGTTTGTTGATGACTTCCTGCGCAGCCATATGCGGCGCCCAGAATTGGTTGCCCACTTTGCATTCCTTGAAACCGGCTTCCTGCGCTTCCAGAACGATGTTGTAAATGGCTGCTTGCTCTTCAGAAAACTTGCCGTTGGCAGGGATGGTGCGGGTCACGTCGGCGGTGTAGCCATGGTATTCGGCGCCGAGGTCCATGAGCACGAGTTCGTTGCCAACTTTGGGTTTGTTATTTTCGATGTAATGCAGGATGCAGCCGTTTTGTCCGGCGCCCACGATGGAAGGATAGCCCTCGTATTCGGAGCCGTACTTTTTAAAGACAAACTCGTGAATGCCCTGAATCTCTGACTCCGACATGCCCGGGCGCATGGCTTTCATCACTTCCACCTGCCCAACGCAGCTGACGTCCACGGCTTTGCGCAGGAGCCTGAGTTCTTCCGCCGATTTGGTTTCGCGGAGCTGATCCATGTAGCCATCCAGGAGCTCGGTGTCGAGGTTGTCGTTGGGGATTTTGGCGATAAGCTTCATGGCCTGCTCGTTGTCTTTCACTTCCATAAAGTCCTTGACAATCGGGTCGTTCAGTGCTTTAGGATTCCAGCGGGTCATTTGATAGAGCGCTTCCTTCTTCTGAGAAAGTTTCATTTTTTCATCCTTGATGATTTTGTGCATCCGGTGCGTCATACCGTTGAAATTAGCGGGAATACGTGCTTTCTGGCGGAATTGCTGTTGTAAATCGTAGAGATCGGCGTCATCGCGCACATCATCGCGGATGTCGTTTTTGAAATCGAAGAACAGAACTTTATCAAATTGCTTGAATTCCAAGCCATAATCCTTAAATTCCTGATGATCGATCACGGTGCTAAAACCCAATTTGGCTTCCACGCCTTCCGGGCCGAGGCGGCGGCCGGTCCACATTTCAGCCTGGGGATTGCGGGATTGCGCAAAAATGATTTCGTTGAATCGCTCACCGGTAGCGGAAGTTTGCCAGTCGGAGAAGATCATCAGCACCGAGTGTGGTTCGTTATATCCGGTGAGGTAATAAAAATCGGGGTCCTGATGGTAAATATAATCCACGTCATTGGCGCGGTTGCGCACGGGGTTGGCAAAGAACACAGCGACAGTATTTTTCGGCATCAGCTTGCGCAAAGCTTCGCGGCGCTCTTTGTGAAATTCGCTGGAAAGGTAATCGGTCGGGGTTTCCTGTGCGGTGGCAAACAGGAAAATAATCAGGGTGAAAATGAAAGACAGGATAGTTCTCATCGGATTGATGTTATGATAGAAAGATTTTTTATGAAAACGAAGATTATGGATCATCATTCATTTGCAGCATAAAATTAATCCATTTTTTGAATCGGGCAACTATTGCAAAAACAGAAAAGGCTCCTGAGGTAATCCCCAAAAGCCTTTTTATATCAGCGGCAGTTAGTTCCGATAGCCATCGGGACGCCGTTGTATTTAATGATATTCCGGCTGGTAGCCTCTGGCTTTGCGGCCTTTTTTACCGGCGCGTTTGCCACCTTTGAAGCTTTGCTCTCTCTTCCGGAAATGTGGCTTGTCATTTGCTGCTTTTTCTTGCGTTGGTTTCGGCATCTTTGTTTCCGGCAAGGCAAGTTTCAAGAGTGCGACCGCCATATCATAAGTTGTGTAGCCATCCGCGCAGAATTCATTGACCAGGGCCTCGTAGTTGCGTACTCTGCCTTCGGCAAGGATAGTCTTGAGTTGCTCGAACAATTTCTCGGCGCTGGTTTCCAGCAATTCTTTGGTGCTGGGCACTTCGGCGCGTTCGATTCTGATTTTGGCATATTTTTCAATATCCTGCAAACGGTAGCGATCGGTTTTGCTGCAAGTAAAGCTAAACGCCTTACCTGTCTTGCCTGCCCGTCCGGTGCGCCCGATGCGGTGCACATAATACTCAGGGTCCATCGGCAGATCGTAGTTGAAAACAGCGTCCACGTTGCTCACGTCAATACCACGGGCAGCCACATCGGTCGCTACCAGAATGTTGGTATGTCCATTGCGAAAGCTTTCCAGTACCGTATTGCGCTTGCGCTGGTTCAAATCTCCGTGGATGGCATCTGCCTTAAAACCTTGATTGCGAAGCGCTTCGGTGATTTCGTCCACGCGGGCTTTGGTATTACAAAAAACGATGGACATTTTGAGCTGGTGCATTTGCATCAGTCCGGCAATCGTCGGCAATTTTACGTCGCGCTTGATATCCAGGTAAATCTGTTCGATCGAAGTATTCGTAAGCTTTTCAGTGGTCACTTTTACAAACTCCGGCTTGCGCTGGTAGTTGGTCGTAATGTCCAGTATCGGCTTTGGCATGGTTGCAGAAAACAGGATCGTCTGGCGCTCATCCGGCACGGATTTCAGGATGGTTTCGATGTCTTCGCGGAAGCCCATGTTGAGCATTTCATCCGCTTCGTCGAGTACCACCATGCTTACTTTGTCAAGGGAAATCGTGCGGCGCTCCATATGATCCATGAGGCGACCCGGCGTGGCTACGATGATCTGCGCACCGCGCTTGAGCGCACGGATTTGCGTTTGGATCGGTTCGCCGCCATACACCGCCACGATGTGGAGATTGCGTTTGTACTTCGCTAGTTTTTTGAATTCTAGCGCAACCTGTAGTGCCAGTTCACGCGTGGGACAAAGCACCAGCGAAGAAACCGACTTTTCGTTGTCATTAATCAATTCGAGCAAGGGAATGCCAAATGCGGCGGTTTTGCCCGTTCCTGTCTGCGCCTGGCCTACTACATCTTTCCCGGCAAGAATCAGTGGGATTGTTTCGGCTTGTATGGGAGAGGCTTCGGTAAAGCCCATATCCTTTACGGCGCGTTGCATGTCCTGGCTCAGGGCCAGGTTGTCAAATGTTACTTTCTTCATTGAATTGTTCGTCATCGAAACGACCTTTCGTTTCAATGCTGATACGAAATTTTGTATTTAAAAAACTTGGGAGGCAAAGCAGTAAACTGAAGCATTTTGAAGGCAAGGCAGCTGACCGGTAGCCAATCCGAGGTGCAAATATATACGTATTTTAGGGATATTGCAAATATCATAGTTGGTTTACCAAAATTATATTTTGAAAGTGGAAATCCAGGAAATTTCGTAGTTTCCGGGTTTCAGGCATTCGCTAAAGGCTGTTCAGAACATCATCCGAATAAAAGATGGAAATTTCTTTAAAAGCGAAATGAATTAAGGTTTGATTTTCAATATTTTAGTTGCAAAATTTCTGGTTTGAGCCACCGGTTTTTTCTCCATTTTGAATTGACTTGTATCCAAATATATCTCAATGAAGGGTAAATCGGGCGCATAGTAAAAATATCCGCCAGGTTGTAATGAACGAAGAATTTCCATGTATTTCCTGGCATAAGCCAGAAAATTGCCGTCCGGGCGGTGATGGTGATGCACAAACTGATTGGAAAAGCTCAGATTGCTAATGATCGTGCCCCAATACTCAGGATCAAAAGTACAATCAAACCAGTCCGTTTTTGTCACAAAATCCTGAGCTTCCGCGCTTCGGTCGATGCCAAAAGCTTCTAATCCCAACCCGCGAAGATAGTGCACCAGCCGGGCTTCGCTGCCACAACCGAGATCGAGAATGGGTTCTTTAATATTTTGTAAATCAATGTTTAATAATTTGAGCTGAATTTCGGGGGCATACTCGGCGCAGACGATTGTTTTTTGCAGATACGGTTCTTCGGGCTTGAAAATTTGCTCCGCGAATTGATTGGTGTGCCTGAGCCAGTTTTGGAGCCGGATATAATGTGCACTCGCCAGATTCTCCAGCTCAGTATTGATTGAAGGATTCGAAAGGTGCTGAAAATCCTGAAAAAGCGTATTATAAATATCTTCTAATTTTTTAATGTCATTTTGATTGAAACTGTAGTACTGATTAATTTGGTACAATAGTGCGAGTACCTGTCCGGTGGTAAAATGAATCAGTTTGTCCAATTCTTCCGGGCTAAGTTGACCAAGTAAGGCTTGATTTTCGGTCAAAAAATCTTTGGTATCCGGCGAAAAACGAAACGCACTGCCGGCAGGATCGCAAAAGAGATTGGCCTGAGCGTTGAACGCGAGTTGCTCGGTGATCTGTTGGAAAAGTGACTGCATAAGAAGGATTCAGCGCCTAAAGCTACGATTTTCCCGATATTTTGTAAATACCAGGATGGAATGGAAAGGCCCGGCAAGCTGCCGAACCCTCCCGGAATCTAACCTATTTAACCTGATATGTAGCTTTTGTTTCCAGATAATTTTTCTCCCAACCGGCGACTTCACTGGTGAGTTGTTCTGATTCCTTGGCTAAGTGACGAGATAAACTAAGTAACGACAACTCCAGATTGACCAAATTAACTTCGGTGTTGGTGCCGGCGAACAGGTCGTTCATATTGCCATTGACTTTGTAACCATTTTTCGACAAGTAACTCAGATATTCGGAACAAATCTGCTTATACTTCGAGCGGAGTTCGCTGAGCGCCGGACCGTACTGTTTTAAGGCACTCACGGCAAAAGCACGGTGTTTGGTGGCAGTCGCCAATGCGAGTTTTTTCACTTGTTCTGGGTCTTTCACGCGACCGGCTTCGCCCATTACTACTTCCGGAATTTTGCTGTATTCGCGGCGGTAGTCGGCGTCAATGTCGGCATGATTACCTCTGGCATTGTCAACAGCTGCTACGGTTTCGCCGAATTTGGTCGCCACTTCCTGGATTTGCATTTGAATATCGGTGATCTTCTGGTTGATTTCCATGGCATTGAGCACCTCATTTTTCTGACGTTGCTGCTGCTCAAACTGCTTGTGCTCCTGCGCCATTTGCTGTGGTGTTTTTACCTGCGGTTCGTCGTTTGCCATGTATTTACGGAGTTCGGCTTCTTTCTCTTTTTCGCTCATTTTTTCAAATTTAGCCGCATAAGCCGGATCGCTGATGATTTTTTGATACAAAGCAGTCATACCCGCGGATTGAATGCCATTGGCTGCAAAAGGATCTTGCATGTATTGCGCTGCTGCCTGACGGGCCGCTGCTTCCGCTTCTTGCTCACTCATCTGGGAAACTTTTTCCGCGCCGCCCATTTGGCGGAGGATCGGATTTTTGTCGGATTCGGCATACGATTTTTGTTTCCAGTCTGATTCGCTCTGGGATTCACCATAAGCTTGAAGTTTGTTGGCATACGTTTCGTATTGTTTTTCAGCGCTTTCTACTTTGCTGTAAAACCCTTGAAAGAACTTTTCCAAAGCCAGGGCATCGGGCTGGAGCGGATTGGTGCCATAGGTACGTCTGGCGGCTTCTTCGATGGAATTGGGCAAGCCCGGTGCGGCTTCAATAAAAGCGTGGAAATCGGTTTTGCCAAGGGGTGAGGTTTGAGCAAAAGAGCTCCATACGGTCATGCAAACTGCAACTGCTGACAGGGTCAGCCGGATTTGAATTGTTTTCATTTTGAATGTTTTACGGGTATAAAAATTGATAGTAAACACCCGCAAAACTGCCGGAAAATAAGGCGAAGCGGTATCGCATATTCATGCGATTGCTTATTGTACTCGATGAAAAGCCTGCTTGCAACTGCCAGTTTTTCGAAAAATTCGACCAAAATTTACTGAATCCGGTTCCAGATGTCGAGGTACATTTTCCACTCGCCGTCCACTTTTTGCCAAACGATGACGTACTTGCCTTTCCAACTCGACTCGCTGCCGTCGGCGCGCTTTGTTTTACCTTCATATATGCCGTGATCGTGTGCATAATCCCCCAAAATCCTTATTTCATGAGGCGTCACCTTGTGGTAACTGGTAGAAACACCTTCCGGTAAGACCCAGTATTTGCGAATGGCTTCGTGCCCTTCCATGATCTCGCGGTTATTCGGAAAAATTTTGCCATCCTTCGTGTAAGCATTGGCAATTTGATCATAATCGGAAGCCATTATGTATTTGGAAAATTGCGCCGTATTTGCCAGAATTTGCTGAATCTCCTCCTTGTCGCCAATGTAATTTTGAGCGTTAATTGTAATAACTGAAGTAAATATAGAGGTAATAAAAATCAAGGATTTCATAGAATTATGTTTTTATAATAAAAATTAATGATGTCGTTTTCCGTATTTTTTAAGCGCAGTTTTTACATCAAGCTTGGGTGCGCGAATCATATTCCCTGAAACTTGCTCTCCCTCTTTGATGTCAATATTATGTATGTCATAATGTTTGTCGTTCAAATCCAGCATTATTACATCAAAAGTAAATGCAGTGTCGGTATTTGCAATAAACCAGTGAATATTGTCCTTTTCATCGGAAATGGAAGAGCAGGAGCCTGCTTTGACGAGCTTGTCAATCGTGGGTTTCACGATCAAATGATCAGTTTCTTCTTTCACTTTATCATAATGCTTTAGCGCAAATTCACCTTTCAAGACCAGATGCGCGGAGCACATATTGCTATGACCATGCGGAATAATCGCACGGTCTTTTTTCAAGCCAAAAATCTTTTTTACATAAACCGTATTCGGCGGAAGCCCCTCCAGCTTTGGAAATTGCACCATTTTAGTGCCAACGCCCAGGTCAGGGTATTGGAAGCCTCGAATCAGTTTTTCAAACTCAATGAACTGCAATAATTCTTCCAATTCAATACGACTAAAAAGCGCTTCTGCCCGTTCCTGCCAAAGCGATTGAGTAATCTTGGACAGCTTTAAATCCTGACAAATTTCATGCAATTCCTTGGCCCAATGCACTGCGATCGGCTTGATATTCTTGCCAAAAGTATCGGTGAGAAACAGCGTGTCGAGCAATGCATAACTCAGCACGGTTCCCAGCAGTTGTTTGCCGAATTTTCTTCTTGAAAACGCTTGCATAACATATTATTTTTCAAGTAATTGTCCAAAGCGAATCAGATTGCCGTGCACATCCAGAATAGAGAATTCGCGTACGCCCCAGGGTTTATCTTCGAGCTTGCCGTTGGGATGTACGATGCCGGTTGGGAGGAGTTCTTCGTACAAGTCATCCACGCGGCTCACGTACACGTAACAACCAGTGTTTTCCGGGAAAATTTTGTCATTGCATTTCCAGAAATGAATTTGGATATCATCCCTTACCACGATGAGGTAGCCCTCATCAAAATAAGTGCGGCGAAAGCCCATTTTTTCTTCGTAGAAATCGGCGGTTTCAGCGGTATTGAGCGAAGCCAGCACGGGTGCGGCTTGGAGGAGTCGTTTCATGTTTTGAATTGAATCGGGTGAAAGAATGGATTAAAAATAGAAAAAAATTTTGATAGCAAAAACAGAAAAGGCTGCCCGCCACCCGAGACAAGCAACCTTCCTTTCCAATCATCCTCTGGTTCACAACTTTTTTGCGCTGATTCGCAGATTTTTATTCTACCTCGTCCATTAAATTCTGGCGTAAAAGTATCGCCGAAGCGGCATTGGCCAGCACAAATTTCTGCTCGGCGCTCAGGGAATCATCCAGGATGACCTTGCCCTTGTTGATGATTTCCACCACACCCAGGACTTTGCCGTTTTGCACAAACTTGAAGGCCAGCGCCTGCCCGCCGATGTGGGGCTTCTTGCCGCCGGAAATGTAGCGTGATTCCTCGATTTGAATGGTTTCCTGACCCTTGGAAATCCTGCCGTTTACTTTTTCCAGCACGGTTTCTTTGCTCGGATTTTCCAAAAAGAATTCCCAAGGTTGGGCAGCGCCGTTGACAAAAATAGTGCCTACAAAAATATCCTCGTCCGGCAGCATCAGGCTCATACTTCCATCAAACAGCGGTAGTTCCTTGCGCTTGAGTTCGCCGCTCATATACACTTCGGAGGTATTGCCCTGATCGTCGGCGAGTTCAAAACGGAATTTTTGTTTGGCTTTGGCAAGTCGCACGACAAATTCAAACGATGGCGCGGAAGTCCAGCTGCGCTTCACTTTGCCCGATTTATAAGGCCCGAAAGACAAGGTTTGATTCAACATCCAGCCATTGCGGCCTTTCACGATGTACGTCACTTCATTTTGCGGGAATTCTGCTTGTGCGGTTGCCAGACTGGCAATAAATAAAGCCGCAAGGAGCAACAGCAACTTGCTTTTGAAGATTGCTTTCATTTTGATTTAAATTTGGTTAGTGATTGAATGTTTGCATTAGCAAGAGGTTAGACGATGAAATGCATGATCCTGGTTTGTTCAAATTCAAATTTCTCTGCCAGAGTGAAGAATCAAACGATTAAATGTTGGCATTTTCCTATGGAAATTGGGGGTGTAAATCGCTGAATAAAAATGATTTTGATCGTTTTCCTCTACATTTTAATATCTTTGCAAAAAAAAATTCCGTGATGAAATTTACTTATCTCTTATTTATCGCACTTGTGGCAACCTTGTTTGTCGCTTGCAAGCAGGATTCGAAAAATGCAACCGGCAACACGAATACAACTGCTCCTGCCGCTACCAGCGTCGTATATCACTACATTTGCCAGAATAATTGTGCAGGAAGTGGTGCTATGGAAGCCGGTGTTTGTCCGACTTGTGGTGTGAATTATGTGCACAATGCTGCTTTTCATGCGCAGGATGCGCCAGTTAGCGACCCTTCTCTCAATACCTTGCAGGGGCCGCAGAATCCGCAGTTCCAGCAAAATCCGGCGGCACCTCAGACTCCTCAGGCACCCGAACCGGCCCAAAACGCGGCTGGAGTTTATCACTACACTTGCAGCAAAGGTTGCAGCGGCGGTAGCGGAACCGGAGGTGTGTGCGCCACTTGTGGCGGGCCTTTGTCACACAATCAGGCTTACCACCAGTAAGTCAGTTATGTAAAAATTGGTTGCACCATAAAAACCTGATAGGCTCGAAAACCTGTCAGGTTTTTTTATTTCAACTCGCCCAGCAAATCTTCCAAATCCAGCGCAATGGTGTACATTTCAATAGAGCCGTCGGGTTTGGTTGGCCACAATTCTCGGGGGCGATCCCAGTAGAGTTCCACGCCGTTTTGATCGGGATCATTCAGATACAAAGCCTCGGATACCCCATGGTCTGACGCGCCCGTGAGCGGGTAATCGGCATCCAGCAAACGCCTGAAAATCATCGCCAGATCCCGGCGGGTAGGGTAGAGGATCGCCGTGTGAAATAATCCTGCGCTGCGTTGTGGCGCCGGCGGCGCGCCCTTGCTGTACCAGGTATTCAAGCCAATGTGATGATGGTAGCCCCCGGCTGAGATAAACGCCGCCTGCGTACCATAGCGAGTGATGAGTTCAAAACCCAGCAAGCCGCAATAAAATTCCAGCGCGCGCTCCAGGTCGGCGACCTTTAGGTGCACATGCCCGATGCGCGTTTGGGCGGGCACAGTGTAAGATGGATTCATAAATAACCGCTTTGAATGTTGGTAGCAAATAAAAAATAACACCGCGCTCCGCTCTTGGGTTTTTCCGCCCCAAAAAAGTACCTCCAAACATCCAAAAAGTACCTCTACAGGTATTTTTAAGTACCTCAGAGATAGAAAAAAGTACCTCCATAGGTACTTTTAAGTACCTCAAAGGATATTTT
>CAZGAU010000031.1:31033-39649 GCA_964523725.1 uncultured Saprospiraceae bacterium | reverse complement strand
ATTGCAAGCTTATGATGAAGTCATGACCTTCCAGCTCGAAGAAGCCCGCCTCCGCACCGCGCTGAATCGCATTAATCAACAAAAAATCATCCTGATCAAACCCGGCAAAGCCACGCCTTTCGCCTTCCCCATCATGGTGGATCGCCTGCGCGAGAAGCTGAGTTCGGAAAAACTGGAGGACAGAATTAAAAAAATGAAATTGCAATTAATAAAGTGAAGTCTGACATCTCGCTTCCGGCATCTGGCGTCTTGAAATGAAGATGAAGTTGCAGTTGGTGAAGGAGTGAAATTTGGCATAAAAAACATCAGCTACTTTAGTAAAATTTCCTTTTTTATTTTTTCAGTTCTATAAATCAAAACTTCATCTGTATTTTTTAGAAAAAAAATATAATCATGGGTTCTTCCAATATATCTAATTTGTGAATTGGTCATTATTGAAATATCATCTATCAGGAATTCTATTTTTTTAACAACTCTAGCGTGTTTTATTTTTTCAGCATCCTTTTTGGCTAATTCTGATAAAACCAAGAAAATAGATAGAATAATAGCAGCTTTCAACAAAAGCACGCTAATCCGACCATAAATTATTTTAATAAAGACAATAATAACTATCGACAAAGATAATATTCCTCTGATACCAAAGTATATTGCATTATTATAAGAGATTATGACTTTAAAATTAGAATAAGCTAAATATATAGAAACAGCTATTAATAATACATAGGGTATTGCATTAATTACCTTTACTCCACAGTTAAGTTTTGGATTAAATTCTCTTTCTTCTATACTCAATTCTTTTATAATTTGAATAGGGAAAAAGGAAAGCCCTACAATTCCATAAAGCAAGAGGAATTCTAAAATATCTCCTGCAAAATAAATTATTGCCTCATCTAATTGAATGTAATCTGTAATATTAATATTAAATTCTTTATAGAAAAGGTACATTTTTACAATGCCTGATAGGATCAGAATAAGACTGGCTAAAGGGAGAAACTTAATAAAATTCTCAAATGTAAATTGATTCATTTTATTACTCCGCTAGAATTCAAAGTGTTTTAAATTTTTATCTTCCCGTACTTGTTTTTGATATTCCAGGGCATCGCCATAATTGCTCATATCGCAGCCTTCATCAATGATGCGCAAGGCTTCTGCAATTTCATCTTCCTCTCCTACTTTTTTGGTTTCCTGCAAATACTCCTGAAAATCAGCTTCTTCCCAATCGCTCCAGCTACCGGCAAGGGCAAGAATCTGTTCCCTGTTTTGTGCTCTTTCCTTGATTTTCTTATTAAACTGTTGCAAAAAATCATCCACCTGCTGCAGGTAGTGCGCAGGAATACGGCTCAGGCGAGCCAGAATAGATTGGTAGGTTTCTTCCATATTTTTAGTCATGGCATCATAATTTTATTGCAATGTATCATTTTTTATACAAAAAAGCGAGTGGGTTGGTTCCGTTTGTAATTTCAGGAAAATAGATTATTCAGAATACTCCCCTTCCAACAGTATTTCTACTTCAGCCTCCAAAGCAGGTAAGTTATTTACGATGATGCCCCAGATGATTTCATCGGAAACACTGTCGTAAGCATGAATAATATGATTACGCAAACCGACGATTTTGCGGGCACTACTTATTTCAATATCTGGTACATGTTGAAGGATTCGATTGGTTGCTTCGCCGATGATTTCAAATTCGCGTTCGACAGCTCTTTTGAGCATTTTATTTTGCTGATAATCAAAGAAATTGCGCTGCTCGCCGAGATATTCCTTTACCGATTTAATAGAAGTTTGAATATCAAGCAGCCACTTCCGGACGCGGTCTTTCATAGATCAGTACTTTCGTGCGGTTGAGTTCTTTGATGAGGGCTTTGTTGGTCAGGTCTTTTTCAATCACTAAATCGACCCTGCGCCCAAGGAGGGCTTCCAGTTTTTCTTGCAGTTCGAAGTAATTATCACCATATTCCAGCAGCGGGATTTTGCCAAATGATACAAGAAAATCAATATCACTTTCTTCCCGAAATTGGTCAGTAAGCACCGAACCAATAGCATAGAGCCGCTCGACACGATGCGTTTCGCAAAGCGCCCTGATATCTGGAAGATAGGATTGGAGAAATGAATTCATTTTATGAATTTCTATTTTTATTGCAATTTATTACATTTTCTACAAAACACAAAACCCCAGGATCGCTCCCGGGGCTTGTGCATTTTAGTCTCTCCTATGGCTTGATTACCTTCGGTTTTTCGTTTTCCTGTTCTTTTTTCTTCAGGTAGCTCTGCCCTTCGGTGATCCATTCCTTGGCGGGCGCGCCTTTCAGGTGGTGGTCGAAGTACTCCGTAACTTTGGTGAAGTAATCGATCTGGTTTTCTTTTTTCGCCAAACCGTGGTTCTCACCGGCGTACAGCAGCATGATCAAGGGCTTGGACAAGCGCCGCATGGTAATGTACATCTCGATGCCCTGGTGGTAATCCACCGCGCCATCCTGGTCGCCGAAAGTCATCAGCACGGGCGTTTTGATGTTTTTTGCTTGAAAAACGGGGGAATTGGCGACGTATTCGTCCATCAGATTCCAATAAGGCTCGCGCAGACGTCCCTGACTGGTTTCAAAAATCTGCTGATCGGGGGTTCCGGTGTTCCAATAGATGGAATTGTACATACTGATCATGTTTGTCAGAGGCGCACCGGCTACCGCGGCGGAAAAAAGGTCGGTTTGGGTGATCAAAAAGGCTGTTTGATAACCGCCCCAGCTATGTCCCATCAAGCCGACTTTTTTCTTGTCGATCATACCGGTTTTGAGTACTTTCTCCACGGCTGGCACGACGCACTCCACAGCAGATTCGCCGGGATGATTGGTTTTGTACACGATGTCCGGCTGGAAAACGAAGTACCCGTTCTGGATATAATGCGTGAAATTGTAAGCACTGCGATTCGTCGGCGCTACATAATTGTTCTTGGTGTCGGTTCTGCGCTCGTAGATGTAGGTAATCATTGGGTATTGCTTGCCTTTCTCGTAGTTGGCAGGATAATGCAGCAGCCCTTGCAGGGTTTTGCCGTCCTTGTTTTTGTATTCGATCAACTCGGTGCGGCCCCAGGCAAAGTTTTCCTGCCGCGGATTGGTCGCGCTCATTTGTTTGGCTTCGCTGAGCTTGCCTTTGGTCACAAACACATCCGGTGAATCTTCATAGCTCTCGGCGATGTAAGCGTAAGTGTCGGCATCTTCGGCTTTGCGCAAACTCCGCACGCGCTTGTCCAGCAACAGTTTATCTTCGATTTGCCAATTGGCGTTTACTTTTACAAAACCGGATTCTTTGCTCAAATCGCCAAACACATTGAGGAACATCGGCTTTGCCGGGTCAATGTACGGCTCTTCAAAATCAATGCGATTGAAGCGATACACCATTTTATCTTTCCTGCCGTCGGTAATTTTTCTGGCGCCGCTGCCATCGGGTTTGAACGCCCACACATTGTATTCATCGTAAAGCAAAACTTCGGTGTCGCCCTTGGTCCAGCCGCCGCTGCCAAAGGGTGGCAGAATCTCCCTCGGGCCATCATAGCGGGTATTCCAGAAGGGCGTTTTGATGTCTTTGGTTAAATTGGTGACTTTGCCGGTTTTTACATCGTAAGTATGCCAATGATTGTCAATGAAATAAAGCAAATACTTCCCATCGGGCGAGCCGCCGGAGAAATTATTCTCGGGAAAATTCTTCAAAGCCAGCTTTCGATTGCCATTACTGGCGTCTGCGACGTAAATATTGCCATGTTCGAGGCGAAATTGGGGTTCATACGGCGTCTTATCCATGATTACAAAAGCATTTCCGTCGCCGATCATATTCGCTTCGCGGGCTTTTTCGTCTGCGATCTGGATAAAATTGTCCGATCCTACATTCCAAACCGAGAGATAGGTAAAATCCTTGTCCTGATTGTAAGTTTTGCGTTGCCGGGGGATGATCTGCGCGTCTTTCCAATGCCAAATCTCCATGTCGGGCACTTTGTCTTCGGCGGTATCTGCTTTCTTGGCTTCTTTTTTATCGGCACTTGCTTCTTTATCCTCATCTTCTTTCTTGGTTTCCTGATCTTTTGCTTCCGGTTTTTCCTTTGCTTTCCAATCGTCTATCCCCAGAAAAATCCGGTTCAAATCTTCCGACCAGCGCGGGCTATACGTCTCCCGAATGTGCATGGCTACCGGAAAATCCTTGCGTTTGGAAGGATCCAGAATTAGTTTATCCATCGAATTTTCAAGGTCTTTAAACGCATAAATTCGGTGATTGGCTTCGGTATAGGCGGTATCATAATACGCCTGCATAAACGTGAGCGCCGACTGATCTTTTTCCCAGGCTAATTTGCGGAACGTCGTCGTATCGCTGGCTAAAAAATTAAGCTGATATTTTTCCAGATTGAACAATTCCACGCCATTGCCGCGATTTTTCTCGGCATCAATGATGTAAGCCAGGAGATTGCCTTTTTTATTCAAAGCCCACTCGTTCACATTGCCGATATTACGAGACGTACGGGTTTCCAGATTATGCACGATCAGGTCTTTGCCTTCCAGCTTGCTGTCTTTGGGAGGATAGGTAGCCATAATCAGATGCCGGGAGTCATCGCTGATCTCAAAACCGCTAATACTCTCGTATGTTTCTTCGGTTCCGGTGGCCAGATTGACAAGCACCAGTTTATTTTCTACGCGTTGCTTTTTCTCTTTCATGGCTTCCGCTTCCTTCGGGGCATATCCCTTGCTGAAGGCGACCCATTTGCCGTCTTTGGAGAATTGCGGATTGTTGGAAAAGGCATATTTGTACATTTGATCGGAACCGGTGCTCCGGATGTACAGGGTATCGTTTTCGTTGACGAGGGTTACGCGATAAGCCAGCCAGTTGCCGTCATCTGATAGCCAGTTCTGTCCGGACAGGTTTTGCCATTGCTGATAATCATCAAGAGTTAGCGTTGGTAATTTTTCCTGGGCAAAGATGCTTTGGGCAATGCCAATACTCAGCAAGCATCCCAAAATCAGGGCGCAATATTTTTTCATAGTATAATCAGGTTTTAGATGAAAATTGGGTTCAAGATAATAAAACGCACTTGAAGTTTGGAAGAAAATGACGGGGTTAAAGCTGCTAAATATGGCAACTTTTGCGCACCATTATATCTTTTTTACCTCGCTGAGGGGATAATTGGAAATAAAAAGCTCTTTTCCAATTTGATTAGAGCCAGCGGTGACGTTGCGCATGCCATACGTCAGATCCCAGGCGGTGATGTGTGCAAAATCGAAGAGTTCCCGGATGTAATCGCTGTCATCATAGGTGATAAGCCAGCGGTGCGGGGTATTTTTTAAGGCAGATGCAAAACGCTCGTGGTCAAACACCTTGTGCAGTTTGCCATTTTTACCGTAGAGCGCGGATTTGGTGGCGGAATAATAGGGCGGATCGAGGAAAATAAAGACCTGCTCGCCGGGCGTTTCGAGGATTAACTGGTAATCTTCGTTGGTAATGGTTACATTTTCCAGGAGTTTGGCAAACGGAAAGAGCCTTTGAATGCTGGATTCGGTGAATCTGCCCTTGAATGCCTGTTCGGAGTAGCCACCTGCCTCGGTGGTACCGGAAAAAGTAATGCGATTGAAGATAAAAAAGGCTGCTGCGGTCTCCAATTCGTCAAAATTGGCGAGGTGCTCGTTTAAAAAACGGTGCAGTTCCTTGCCTTCAGAATGCTGATTGCGCCACGCGTTGACCTGATCGGCTACTTGTTGTACATTTTGCTGGCAAACGCGCCAGAATTGGTACAATTCGGTGTAAATATCGTTGATCCAGTAGGTTTTATCGGGGAATAGCTGTTTCAAATGCACAAACACCGAGCCGCCGCCCACAAAAGGTTCTCTGTACGCCTTGAAATCTGGCGCCAGTGCCGCGATGCGCGCCGCTGCCCGGCTTTTCCCCCCTGGATACCGCAATGGACTTTTAATCATGACTGGTCTTGTGTTGAACAAGGGACAAACTTAAGGAAAGTCAGCCTAAAAAATGACAAAAGAAGAGGCATCAAATTTGAATAAAATCAAGCCTTTTGTCTGGGTCTTTTCGAGGACATTTTCAATTGCCCGGCTTGTAATGCAGTATTTGACAGTTTTATCTTTCAATTAGCCAATTAGAACGTTAAAAATGTGGATTTTTAAAACGAAAATGGCGTTTTTTAAACGAAAAATGCCAATTGCAACGCAAAATTGCCGGATTTAATAACAAAAACGCCGGATTTGACGCAAAATTGGTGCTTTTAATGTGAAATGCATTGATTTAATACGAAAAACGGCATATTTAAAACAAAAAACACCTCATTTCAAGTTAAAAATGGCAGCTACAACGTTAAAAACGCCATCTTTAAAACAATAATCGCCTGTTTTAAAACAAGAATAGGGTTCTACCACGCCAAATACCTCCCTTACGGTGTTAAAGTCAGGACTTGCGCCGTTAAATTTGTGCATTATTGTATCAAAATTCCTACTTCAGGGAAGTAGCCGGTATGATTTGCCCCCGGTGGCAGGTTGTGCAATTTGCCGTGGGCTGTGCACTCTGTAAATTGGGAATATTTTTCAGCAGTTCGCCGTTGATTTTACCCATCATCACCCACATATCGCGGGCGATTTGCTTGGTGGGCTTGTCCTCTTTTTCCCAGGCATCGGGCGTATGGCAATGTTCGCAAGTAACGCCGAGGGAATTGCTGAACGCGACCTCCATAATTGCCAATAGACGACCCGCAGGCATTTTTTTCAATAATTTAATGTTCTGGAAAACGCTGTCGGCGGGAAGATTTTCCTTGCCTTTGATTTGTGCCCGAAGGTTGGCGAGCGCTTGCTGTTGATTGAAGGTATCTTGCTGCATGACACCTTGATTATTGCCTGAAGTTTGCGCTGCAGGTTGCTCAGAAGTCGTTGCTGGTTGCCAGGCTCCGAGTATTAACACAAGTGCTAAAGGCAGCAGATACCATACATTGCGCGGTACACGCAACAAGGAAGTTGTCAATAATTTCATAGCTGTTATGTTTAAAAAGTGAAGGCGCCGACCATGGATCGACGCCAGATGAGTTATGGTTTTACGTCTTTCTTGGGCACAGGTCCCAGAATGTCGGTCTTGCTCAGGTAAGTAATTTTGCCAAGTTTCAAGTTTTTCAAGCCTTCTTCAATCTTGCTCTTGTCGCCTACGATCATCACCACCATGTTTTGGGGGTCCACGTAGGTTTTCGCCACGCGCTCTACGTCGGCTTCGGAAACGCCGAGCAGCTTATCCATATGCTTGTTGAGATAATCCTTAGGCAAATTGTGATAAACGATCTCCGAAATGTTGCCCGCGATTTGCTCGATGCGCTGAAATTCTCCGGGGTAGCCAAGCGCCTCGTAATTTCTGGCTTTGGCAACTTCCTCCGGGCTTACTTCATTGATCGCGTTCAATTCTTTCATAAATTCCTGGATAGCTTTGTCGGTTACATCGGTTTGCACAGCGGATTGGGCTACGAAATAACCCTTCCCCTTGGGTTGGTAAAAACCAGAACCGGCGCCATAGGCGTAGCCATGCTCTTCGCGAATGTTTTGATTTAAACGAGATGTAAAAGAACCGCCCAAAATGGTGTTCATAATGGTGATCGGATAATAATCGGGGGTGCTGCGGCTCACGCCCAAACCTCCAAAGCGAAGCTGGGTCTGCGCTGCGCCGGGATCATCTACGACAAAAACCTGCATACCCTTGGTTTTGGGAGGATCGGGCACGGTTCTGGTCATCAGTTTGCCACCGCTCCAGCCCTTGAAGGCTTTTTCGAGCATCATTTTGGCTTCATTCTGATTAATATCGCCTACCACAACGAGATAAGCATTGGCTGGCGTGATAAAATCCTGATGAAATATCTTCAAATCGCCGATCTGAATGTTTTTAAGGGTAGTTTCGGTGCCGCCGGAAGGTCGTGCGTAGAGGTGATCCTTGCCAAACACCATCTGCTGGAAAGCGGTGGTGGCTACAAAGCCGCTCTGGTCGTGCGCCTGGGCAAGCCGAACGATGTATTCGGTGCGTTTACGATCGAGTTCCTTTTCTGCAAAGCGCGGACGCAGCACGACATCCGACATGATGCCGAGCGCTTCACTGAGTTTGGAAGTCGGTGAGAACAGACTGACGCCCAGTTGCTCATTATTGGCATACGTGGACAGCGAAATGCCCAGGTATTCGATCTCTTCGGAGAGCGCCAGAGCATCGCGGTCGCCCGCGCCTTCGTCCATCATATCCGCGGTGAGGCGGGCCAGCCCCAGCTTGTCATCCGCTTCAAAAATACTGCCGGCATTGAAGTATAAATTGAGCTGCACGATGGGCACATCGGTCTTTTCCACGAGATACACCGGCAAACCGTTTTTGAGCTTAAATTCCTGGATTTCGGGCAATTGCAGCGAGCGGATTTCGCCCGGCTGCGGGGCTTTACTGCGGTCGGCTTTCTGTGCAAACACAGGCAAAGCCATTGCAAAAGCCATAATAATTACAATATATCTTTTCATGATTATTTTGCTTTTTCAGGTACAGCTAAATTGGTTTGTTTTTCCGGCACGATGCTGAGCACCACACGCTTGTGGGCATTGAGATAACGCTTCGCCATATTGGAAAGAT
>CAZGAU010000031.1:2833-30933 GCA_964523725.1 uncultured Saprospiraceae bacterium | reverse complement strand
CTGAGCACCACACGCTTGTGGGCATTGAGATAACGCTTCGCCATATTGGAAAGATCCGATACAGACAAGGCTTTGTAGCGCATCAGGTCTTCGTTTGCCCAATCGGGGTTGCCGGTATAATAATAATATCTGTTCAAAGCCTCCGAGCGCGAGCCAAGCGCCTGAAATCCTCTCAAAAATGACACTTCGTTTTGGTTGATCACCTGTTGCAGTTCCCGTTCCGTCGGTGGATTTTGCTTCAGGTGCTCGATTTCTTCATCGATCACCCCGCGAATTTCTTCCAGGGTATGCCCGGGGCGCGCGGTCGCCACGATGGTAAACTGCGAACCCAAAGCGCGCGACTGTTGAAACGCTGATACATCCTGCGCAATGCTCAATTCGTACACCAGCTTTTTGTACAAGCGCGAAGTCTTGCCTCCTGCGAGAATACTGGCGATCACGTCCATTTCGGCGTCGCCGGGCGCAAAAAATGCCGGACTTTGGTAGGTCAGATACAGACGCGGCAGCTGCACTTTGTCTTCCAGGGTAACGTATTTGGCTTCGGTCAGCTCGAAGGAGGGAGCCACGGGGCGATCCACAGGTTCACCGGCGGGAATTTCGCCAAACCAATATTTTACGCGCTCCAGTGCCTCTTTCGGGTTGATATCTCCGGCGATGGCGATGGAAGCATTATTTGGTGCATAATATTTATTAAAAAACTCGACCACGTCTTCGTAACTCGCGGCGGTCAAATCATCCATGTAACCGATGGTCGGCCAGTGATAGGGGTGCCCTTCGGGATAAAGCGTTTCCACCATCGTTTGAAAAGCCATGCCATAAGGCTGATTCTCGTAGGATTGGCGGCGTTCGTTCTTGACCACGTCGCGCTGTCCGTCCACTTTTGCGGGTGACATGGCATTGAGCAGGTAGCCCATGCGATCTGATTCCAGGAACAAGGCAACATCCAGGGCATTGGAGGGAAGATTTTCGTAATAATTGGTGCGATCGGTGTTCGTGGAGCCATTATTATTGCCCCCAACGGCTTCCAGCAGGTTGTCGAAGTCACCTTCCTTCACATTACCGGAACCTTCGAACATGATATGCTCGAATAAATGCGCAAAGCCCGTACGACCCGGTTTTTCATAACCTGAGCCGACATGATACCAGACATTCACCGAGACCATGGGCACGGTATGATCTTCGTGCAAAATAACCGTCAAACCATTGGGCAGGCGGTGGATTTCGTGCGGGAGCGTGATCTGCTGCCCGAATAGCACAATCGCTGCACCTTGTAATAACAGGGCAGTTAATGCTAATCTTTTCAAATTCTTCATAATTTTAGAATGTTTTATTGCTGAGCAAAAGATAGCGTATGATCTGATAGTAAAGATCGAAATAAAGTTAATGGCTTCTTTTTAAATAAGAACAAAATAAATCCCACAAAATAATGAAAGCGCCGAGAATAGCAGTTTTTGAAAAAAATAGATACATATATTACGCAAAATAAATGTCAAAATTTAACACTATTACATCTTGTTTTTAAAACCAGACTCCCCTATTTTTGAACGGAGAAACCTTACCCCTAACACCTGTATCTACAAGTTAGTCCAAACACTACCAACAAACACAACAACTCTTTCGGCTCTTGGCTATTGCAGGCTAAAGAGACTATGAGCTTTTGTATTGCACCTATCTACCTGATTCTGGTATTGATACATTGTAATCATTTTTATAAAATAATCATCATGAAATTTCAAATGAAAAACTTCGTTTTGTTGTTACTTTTAATGATTGGCTCGGGTGCTGCGCTTGCCCAGCCAGAGGGTACTAAATTCGGAAAGATTTCCAAGGAAGAGCTTTCTATGGCTGCTTACGACAAAGACCCCGATGCCGTGGCGGTCGTGCTGTATGATGTAGGTAATACACGCTTTAATTACAATCAAAGCAAGGGCTTTCAGCATATTTATGAGCGCACCACCCGTATTAAAATTCTGCGCAAGGAAGGTTATGATTATTCCAATGTGGAAGTGCCTTATTATGTGACCAGCGGCGCCAAAGAGCAAATTTCTGCGATCAAAGCAAGCACTTACAACCTGGAAAACGGGAAAGAAGTGGAAATCAAAATGGAAAAAAATGCGATTTTTGAAGAAAAGATCGATAAACACTGGCGCGTGACCAAATTCACCCTACCCGGCGTGCGCGAAGGTTCGGTCATAGAATACACCTACGAAGTCACTTCCGACTTCCTGTTTTCCTTGCCGGAGTGGGAATTTCAGTGGGATATTCCGGTGGTCTGGAGCGAATACAATCTCGCCACCCCCGAGTATTTCCGGTACGTGCAGATCGGTCAGGGTTATGATCCTTATGATATTCAGGAGCGCGATAATAAAACCCGCGCCATCAGTTTTCTTTATTCTTATGATGCATCCTCCGATTCCCGGGTTGTCAATAAGCGCACCGCTTCAGAAACCGTTAATTATCAAGATCATACATGGCGCTGGGTACAAAAAGAGGTCATTGCCTATCAGGAAGAGCCTTACAGCCCTGCGCGTGAGGATTTGATCAATAAAATCGAATTTCAGCTGGCTTCGGTGAGCTATCCGGGCGCGCAAGTCGAGCAGATTCTGCCCAGCTGGGGCAAGTTGGCCAAGGAAATGATCGAAGATGAGGATTTTGGGAAATTTGTAAAAAAAGGCAATGCGGTGAAAGATATAGTGGCGGCGGAAACCGCCAATCTGACCGACGATAAAGCCAGGATCGAAGTGCTGCAAAATTATGTAAAATCTAATTTTCGCTGGAATGAATATTATCGTATTTATGCATCACAATCAGTAAATGATTTGCTCAAAACACGCCTCGGCAACAGTGCTGATATTAACTTGCTCCTGACCTTATTGCTCCGCGAAGCCGGTATTAATGCGCATCCGGTGATCATTAGCACCCGGGATCATGGAAAAATTAATCAAACGTATCCTTTAATAAATAAATTTAATAGCGTGGTCACCTATGTAAAAACAGCGAACGGCAGCTTTGCCATTGACGCCACCGATCCTTTGCTTCCTTCGAATATGGTGACTTATCAGGACCTCAACGGGCAGGGCTTGCTCATCGGCGAGGAAGGCTACGAATGGGTGAATCTGGACGACCATTCCAAGGAAAGTGCATTTAATAATGTAATCGTCACTTTTGCCGACGGCGAGCTGAACGGCACGATTTATACGGGTCACAAGGGTTATGCTGCTGCGAAAATCCGCAAGGCGATCCAATCCAAAGGCGAAACCGAAACGGCTAATCATTATTTAAAAAGTTATTTAACGGAAGTAAATGTTTCCAAATCTGCGTTTGAAAATCAGACCGACCCGAATGCTTCGCTCAAAGGTACGTTCGAGTTTAATTCCGGTGCGCACGTAGAAGACGTAGGCGATCTGGTGTATATCAACCCGATGCTGGGCTTTGGTTTGCAGGAAAATCCGTTCAAAAAACCGGGACGCGCTTTTATTGTGGATTTCGCGCATCCCACCGATGATATTTACCAGTTTACATTAAATGTTCCCGAGGGTTATACCGTGGCCGAAGCGCCGAAGCCTTTCCGTATGTCGGTGCAGGATGGCAGCTTGAAATTTGATTACATCGTTGAAAATAAAGGCACGCAGGTCAAGCTTAACTACCGCCTGACGCGCAATCGTATTCAGTTTACGCCGGAGGAATATGCGGATTTGAGAAACATGTACGAAGAATTTGCCAAGCACTGTGCCGGACAGATTGTATTAAAAAAGCTTTAAAATTATTAATTCCAGCATCATGTTAAGAGTTATTTATTTAGTTTTTGTACTGTTTTGCGCATTGCAATTACACGCCCAGTTTGAATTTTACACGCTACCGGCTGACCTCACCGAAGGCGCAAACGCCATTATCCGCGAGGAACGCCAGGAATTTGAGGTGCAATCCGTTGGCAAAGGCACGGAAAAATATTACATGTCTTTAACGGTGCTGAATCAGTCGGGTAATGAGCACGCGCAACTGGTGGTGCCTTATTCTAAATTGCAGAAAATCAAGGACATCCGGGCAACGTTGTACGATAAATTCGGCAAGCAAATTCGCAAGGTCAAGCCCTCGGAGTTCCAGGATCGATCCGCTTCTACCGGCTCGTTTTTTGATGATGTGCGCATGAAGACGATTGATTTGAGTTACACCGATTATCCATATACTGTTGTTTTTGAGTATGAAATGTATTTAGATGGATTATTATTTTATCCAAACTGGAGTCCGCAGCACGCGCCGTTTCTGGCGGTAGAAAAATCGAGTTTTGATATCATGACTCCGGCAACGATGGAGGTTCGTTATAAAGCATATCATATTAGCGAGGAGCCAAATATAACAATTGAAGGCAATAAAAAACGCTACCGCTGGCAGGCAAATTTGCTGAAAGCCTATGACAAAGAGCCTTACACCCCGGTGGCTTACAGCGATGCGCCCCGAGTCCTGACCGCGCCGGGCGATTTTGAGATCGAAGGTTATACTGGCAACATGAATTCCTGGGAATCTTTCGGGAAATTTATTGCCAAACTAAATGAAGGTACGCGCCAACTGCCGGAAGCAAGCATTGCACGGTTTCAGACATTGGTAGCCGATTGTTCAGATGATCCATGTAAAATCAGCAAATTATATGATTATTTACAAGCCAATACGCGCTACGTGTCTATTCAGTTGGGCATTGGCGGCTGGCGGCCCATGCCTGCGGCTCAGGTGGATGAATATAAATACGGCGATTGTAAAGCTTTAAGTAATTATTTCTGCGCGATGCTGGAAGCCGTGGGTATTCAGGGTTATTATACGCTGATCGGAGCAGGTAATAATTATAATTATTTGAAGCGGGATTTTCCAAGCAGCCAGTTCAATCACGTGGTGGTCTGCGTGCCGCAAGGGCAGGATACGGTTTGGGTAGAATGCACCAGCCAGCAGGAAGCGCTGGGCTACAGCGGCAGTTTCACCGGCAATCGAGACGCGCTTATCATCACGCCTGAGGGTGGAAAATTAGTAAAAACGCCGCATTATGATATGTATCATAATATTCAGGAGCGTATTACATTATTACAAATACAGCCCGACGGCAACGCCGAAGCGGTGATCCGCACGAAATACAGCGGTTTGCAACAGGAATACGCGAGTTATTTATCTGAAATGCCGGAACAAAAGCGCCGGGATGAGTTGTATGAAAATATTGGTATAAAAAACTTTGAACTCATTGACAATCAATATGTTCGTCAGAAGAAAAGTCTGCCGGTAGTGCAGGAAACGCTCAAACTAAGGCTGCCCGCCTACGCCGGCAAAAGCGGCAAACGCCTGTTTGTGACGCCAAACGTGCTTGCGCAGTGGAAGCGCATTCCGCCGGATGATACGCTGCGCCTCCGCGACATTCAGTTTACGTATTTTCCTTATATGGACGTAGATACCGTGCAGATTCAGGTGCCTCAGGGCTATGGCATAGAACATTTACCCGAGGCGGTACTAATCGAATCGGCTTTTGGAGCTTATGAAGCAGGATTTGTGAATAGTAATAATAAAATTATTTACTATCGGTGTTTAAAAATAAATAACAAGATACAACCCAAAGAACAATATCATGAATTGGTCGGTTTTTGTAAAAAGATAAATAAAGCCGACTCCAGAAGGCTGGTGCTGGTGCAGCAAGATCCCTAAGCGAGGAATTTTTGAATTCTGCCTGTAAAATCAGGCGGTTCGTCACAAAAAATTGAACACGGCAAATTTTGGAAATAAATTTGTCGCGATTTTTAATTTTTTCAAAAAACCCTACATATGAATATCAACAAAAATGTCTTGGCAATCGCCATCGTAGTACTGGGCGCTATTGGTTTGCTTGCTTTCCGCGAATCGCAGCAAACTTATGAATTCAAACTCGTGACCACTATCGAATCCGTTGTGCCGGGTGGTCTGGGGCGTTCCCGCATGATTACCACCGATGTAAAAGGAGCCATTGAAGAAAAAGAAATGAAAAACTTCTTTAGTCTAGTGGGTATCAACTTCAAAAATATTAAGGAAAACGACGGTATGATCACCGACAAAATCACCGAAATGACTGTGGATGGCTGGGAATTACACAATGTCACTTCCGGTGTGTACAGCCCCGGCGTTGGGTCGGATGCGACCAGTGCAGGCGCGGGGATTTTTATTACCCGTTATTTATTTAGAAGAGCTAAGTAAATTTTATTTATCTCGCATAATAAAGCCTCGCAATTTTCAGATTGCGAGGCTTTTACATTATAATAATGCATTAATTTCTTCCCCAAAGCTGAATGACCGCTTTCTGATTCGCATAATTTTTGGTATCGTACCAGAAGACTACTTTCTTGATAACCCGCTTGTTACCAGGCAGATCGAGCACGCGTGTTTCACCGCCTTTGGCAATATTGGCACGCACTTCGAGCTCTTCGGTTTCACCATTGCCAAAGTGAACCACTACCCGATGCAGGTTTATGCCGCCGCGATTTACTTTTAATTTTAATGCGCTGAAAACCCCTTCTTTTGCAGTGACCATGATCTCATCACGATCCAGACTGTAATTGACCTTTTTGGCGCCAAGCAGTTCCCAACGAGGGGGAGCAACCATTTCGGGAGCATCCGAATTTTTAAGCAAAGTAAATGAACTAAAAAACACGGCAAGGATCATGAAGCTGAACAATACTTTGATTTTCATAGTAAAAATTTCGTTTTAGTGAATAATTATCATTATAACTTACTCTTCTGACTGGCAAAATGCATTTGGGTTTAAAAATAAAAATCATATTTGGAAATTTTTGATAAAAAAATGCGGCTGCATCCCGTAGGATACAGCCGCAATACGAGCGTGTATTTAGATTATTTATCCGGCTTTAACGATGCGTTTTTGTTGTACCAAACGCCCGTCAAAGGAGATTCTAAGCACGTAAATTCCATTTTCTAAATCATTGATATCAAGATTTTCCTGCATGGCGGCACCGCCGTCGAAACGCCAGGTTTTCACCACATTTCCGGTCAGGTCGAGCAATTCTACCAAGACCGTCTCCGTTTCGCTGGAGGCAGGAATTTCAATATTGACGCGCTCAGTGGTCGGGTTTGGATAGGTATTGATACCTCCACCGATACACCCTCTCACCCAGAAGTTCAAGCCACGCAGATCCAGGGAAGCGCAAATATCGCCGCCACCTTGTACCAGAAGTGCATTCACTTCGGAAGCCTTGGTCACGCCAAATTGGATAATACTCAAATCCAAGGTGTTAGGATCATAAACCAGGGTATGCAAGCGGTACATGCCCGTAGTTTCCACTGCAAAGATCGGAATATGATTCACCTGTTCGATCACCATATCGCTACCTGAAGTCAACACGTAGAGTTTCCGGTACCCCATTGGCACAAAAGGTCTTACAATTACATTTCCGGCAATTACCGCGTCGCGATCATCTTTACAAATAAAGCCTGCGCCGGCGCTCGTGTAGGTCAATCTGCCCGAGGTAGGACCGCAGCCCAAAATCTCTTCGCAGTCTTCTACAACCAAGACTGGAGCGCCTGCAACATCAAGAGAGCCACAGATATCGCCGCCACCCTGAATCAGCAGTGCATTCACATCGCCGCCGGTGGTCACGCCAAATTGTACAATACTCAAGTCCAGCGTAGTTGTATCATATACCAGCGTATGAATGGTAAATAAACCGGTCGTATCCACGGTAAAGCTCGGCTCGGTATTTACTTGTTGTATAATTAAATTGCTATCGGAAGTTAATACATAAATCACCTGGAAGCCCGCCGGAACGGTTGGTTCCTCATCGTGCATGGCCTCAAGTGTAATGGAATCATTTTCCAGACAAGCTTCGGAATCCGCCATAAGCGTACCTGCATCTGCTGCGCATTCTTCAGGGCAAACGTCCACCACGGTAACCGGAGCGCCCGTCACATCCAGCGCCGCGCAAATGTCGCCACCACCTTGTATCAACAGCGCATTCACATCGCCGCCGGTGGTCACGCCGAATTGTACAATACTCAAATCCAGCGTAGCCGTATCATACACCAGCGTATGAATGGTAAATAATCCGGTGGTATCCACCGTAAATTCTGGTGTACTATTTACTTGCTGTATAATAAGATTACTTCCCGAAGTCAACACATAAATCAGCTGATAACCAGTCGGTATCACCGCGTCTTCATCTCGGGTTGCGGAGATCATGACGGTTGAATCTTCGAGACAAACTTCCGCATCAGTCGCCATCAGTGTACCTGCCATTGCTTCGCATTCATCCGGGCAATCTGTAATAACGGTAACCGGTGCACCTGTTACATCCAGCGCGCCGCAAATATCGCCGCCGCCTTGAATCAGCAGTGTATTCACATCGCCACCAGTGGTTACCCCGATTTCAATAGAATCCAAATTCAGCGTAGCTGTATCATATACTAGAGTATGAATGGTAAATAAACCAGTGGTATCTACTGTAAATGTAGGCTCGGTATTAACTTGCTGTATAATAAGATTTTCACCGGAGGTCAATACATAAATCACCTGGAAACTATCCGGCACTACAGGATCGACGTCGTGCATAGCCGAAATAACCACTGTGGAATCCTCCAGACAGGCTTCATCTTCTGTTGCAACCAATGAACCTGCATCAATCGGGCAATCGCAACTGACCACATTAAACATGGCGCCCATTACATCAAGTGCTGCGCAAATATCGCCGCCGCCTTGAATCAGCAGTGCATTCACATCGCCACCGGTGGTCACGCCAAATTCGACGATGCTCAAATCCAGTGTAGCTGTGTCGTACACCAAGGTATGAATTGTGAAAATGCCGGTGGTATCAACAGTAAAGCTTGGGAGGGTATCCACTGCCTGAATGACTAGGTCTTCACCGGAAGTCAGCACATAAATCAATTGATAACCATCAGGAACAACTGGAGCATCGCCTTGGGTTGCAGTCAGCGTAAGCGTGGAATCCAGACATTCAATATCGCCTGCAATTAGTGAGCCTGCTTCTGCTTCGCAGGTTTCTTCTTCATCTTCGCAGCCGCCAAACTGGAATTTGACACCATCTACATCAAGGGATGCACAGATCATGCCTCCGCCTTGTATCAAGAGCGAATTTACATCCCCGCCGGTGGTCACACCAAATTCAACAATACTCAAGTCCAGCGTAGCCGTATCATACACCAGGGTATGAACGGTAAATAATCCAGTCGGATTGGGATCCAAATCAAACGCGGGAACGGTGTCAACCGCCTGAATGACCAGATCTTCGCCTGAAGTCAGCACGTAAATCGTTTGAAATGAAGCAGGTACGGCTGCATCACCGCGGGGTACGGCGGTCAGTTTTACACCGGTGCTTGAAAAACAAATCTGTTGAGTAGAAAAACTGCCTGCATCGGCATCACATTGAGCTTGTAATTGTAACGGAACATTCAACAAGAGCGTAAAAATCAGTGTTGCAAGTGTGGCTCCAAAAGAGCTTGTGGAGTTTGGGTAGAATAAACGTCGTGTCATAAATAAAATTAGTTATTTGGTTTTAGAAAATTGCGTGATTACCATGTCCGGGATGGACAAGCTTTAAGATCGTCTTTTGTTACGCTAATCGTTTGCGGGGCTTTTCTACTGGGGAAAAACAAAGAGTTGATAGTGGTATAACGCTATAATTTACAAAAGTTACAATAAAAATTCATAATAAATGTTCAGTTAACCTTTGGATAATTGCTGACATTTGGAATCTTTTTTAATAATTTTGGTTGATAACAATAAAAACGCCCTTTTTTGATGCAACAAAATCAACGCCCTTCCATCAAAGAATTGATGAATATTTTACCACAAACCGGGACGGTTCTGTGGATCGGCATTCGCCCGGAACGCCGCGCGCCCATGCAGGGGGTCGATACGATTCAGGTTTCAACAGAAAGTGGGCTGACCGGTGATCATTATGGCAAAAACGGTGGCAATCGCCAGGTCACGCTCATCCAGGCCGAACATCTCGAAGCGGTCGCAAAAATGTTGCAATTGGGAACCATTGATCCGGCTGACACCCGCCGAAATATTGTCGTATCTGGTATTAATTTGCAAGCTTTTACCGACAGGCAGTTTGAAATCGGTGAGGTTGTACTCGAAATGACCGGAATTTGCCATCCCTGCAGCCGCTTTGAAGAAAGCCTTGGCCCCGGTGGTTACAATGCCATGCGTGGTCATGGTGGCATTACCGCAAAAGTAATTCAAGGGGGTATTATTAAAAAAGGGGACGTGGTTAAACTAAAACAACTTTAAGTAACTAGAATGGCGGAAATCAAAATCGAATGCCCCATATGCAGTTGGGAACCCGACGGTGGAGCCTACTGGGCCTGCAGTGAATGCGGTCACATCTGGAATACCTTTGAAACGCTGGCGCGCTGCCCCGATTGCGGATACCAGCACGAACGTACGTCCTGTATTCCCTGGCGCGGGGGCTGTGATGCCTACGAGCCGCACCTCGACTGGTACAAGCACCTGAACGATGTTCTGGAGGAGGAGATCAGGGCTATTTCAATTCCTATTATTTCGCCCATTTCCTGAAATCAAATAATAAAATCCTGACTAGCCCTTTAAATAAGCAGTAAATAAGAGAAGATGAGTTTGTAATATTTTTAACCCATCTTCTCCAACCATTATGTATTTATTTACTTAAATTAATCATCCCAGTCAATATCCCAGTTATCAGCAAAGCCACCGAACCGGAAAGTGAGAATACCTACCGGGCTACTGAAATCCGAATTATCCAGGCCTGGCAACAGGCTGATGCCATTGACCCATCGATACCCACCAGTGAAGGAAAGTTTGAACCAATCGGTAAGGTTTAATTCAAAACCCAGCTCAGGCGTCATCGTGAAGTGCCGGTCGGTGAAATCCGTATCGCCGTTGCGGCGCAATTGCGCTTTGCCCCAGCCGATTTTCACGCTGCTGTAGAGGTGCGCCAGTTTGTATTCGCGGAGTGTATAACCCAGCCAGAAGCCGCCGTGCTTAAATCGAAGGTTGTAATCGAGATTGTTGATTTCCAGTTCAGGATAATCGGTACCCATACCATAGCCACCCAGGAAGAAGTTGTTGATAATCAGGGCGCCGCCGCCACCTACATCCGCACCGATTTCGCCGTTGAGCGAGCCGATTTCAAGGATGGGGCCGCCAAAAGCGCCAACTATGTCAAATTCATCAAACAGCGTTTCCTGTTGTGCGTGGAGCTGTAAGGTTCCAAAAGCCAAAATCACAAGTAGTAATCGTTTCATAAGGAGTGGTTTTAATTTTATTTTCAAATGCCTGACCAATTTTATACTTTTTGAAGAACCGGAAAAGGACTTTTGTCATCCTATTTATGAGAACTTTCTTCAGATTAATGATGTATTTACAGTGGCAGAACCCCTATTTCAATTGCCATTCTACGTAAAAAATGGGATTAATTATGCAAACTTTAGATTTTAAGAAAGAAGTACTCGACCAAAGTTATCAAAAACCGGTGGTAGTAGATTTCTGGGCAGCCTGGTGCGGACCATGCAAGGTTCTGGGTCCCGTGATCGAACAAATCGCTGAAGAACAGCAAGATAACTGGATTTTAGTAAAAGTGGATACCGAAGCTAATCAGGAAGTTGCCCAACAATATAATATAAGGAGTATTCCTAATGTAAAAATGTTTTATAATGGCGAGGTGATCGCTGAATTCGCCGGCGCCTATCCGCGTGGTATGATCCTGAAATGGCTGGAAGAAAACCTTCCCGATGCCCGCAAGCAAGACCTGGCGGCGCTCCTGGCTAATTTGAACGGAAATGGTGAAAATCTTGCCAAACTGGAATATTTTGTGAAAGCCAACCCGGATGTCAAAGAAGCCGCGCTGGCGCTGGCCAAGCATCTGGTTTTCACCCAGCCGGAAAAGGCGCTGGATTTGGTGACAAATATTCACCTTGGTGACAAATTCTACGATGAAGCCGAAGATGTGCGTGTGTTGGCGCAATTAATGACTTTTAGCAATGACGGCTCACCTGCCGCCCAAAAACTGACGCGAGCGCAGGAATCGATTCATAATCAAGATTTTGAAACTGCGATCCAACAAGTAATTGAAGCAACAACGGTGGACAAAAATTTCAACGATGACCTGCCGCGCAAGGCTGCCATTGCGTTTTTCCGTACCTGGGGCCCGGCGCACCCGCTCACGCAGGCGTATCGCTGGAAATTTGACATGGCATTGTACTAGGCTGTTTAGAATCCAGAAATTCCCTACCTTTGCACTCCACAGTCTGGACGAGGCGCTTCTGCCAGCTCCCGGCTGTTAACTGCAAACTGAAAGAAAATGGGATTCAGAGCGTCTATCATCAAACCACTTGCCAATAAAGTTGTCCGTAAAATCGAACGCTGGTCGTCCAATGCGGTGAAAGCGCAGGAAAAAGAGTTGAAAAAACTCATTGAAGTCGGGCGTAAAACGGCTTTTGGAAAAGATCACGGTTTTGAAGCTTTTGATAAGCATGAGGCATTCAGGGAACACGTGCCTATCCGCGATTATGAAGGCATCAAACATTACATTGAAAGAATAAAAGAAGGCGAAGCCGATGTGCTGTGGAAGGGATTCCCAAAATATTTTGCCAAAACCTCCGGCACCACTTCCGGCGTGAAATACATTCCCCTGACCAAGGATAGCCTGCCCAATCACTTCGGCACGGCACGCAATGCCTTATTTAACTTTTATGCCCGCACCGGCAAAGGCGACTGGCTCGATGGTAAAATGATTTTCCTCTCCGGCAGCCCGGAAATGGATAAGGTGGGTGGTATTCTCACCGGTCGCCTTTCGGGGATCGTGAATCACCAGATACCGAGCTGGCTGCGTACCAATCAAATGCCGAGCTACGAAACCAATTGCATCGAAGATTGGGAAACCAAAGTCGAGCGCATCGTGGACGAAACGCTCCAGGAAGATATGCGCCTTATCAGCGGCATACCGCCCTGGGTGCAGATGTACTACGAGCGATTGCTCGACCGCACCGGCAAGAAATATATCAAGGATATTTTTCCGAATTATTCGATGTTTGTGTACGGCGGGGTTAATTTTGAACCCTATCGTGCTCAGTTAGAGTCACTTGTGGGCAAGCGCATCGACAGTGTGGAGACTTACCCTGCTTCCGAGGGGTTTATTGCATTCCAGGATTTACCGGATAATAACGGTTTATTGCTGAACGCTGCTTCCGGGATCTTCTTTGAATTTATCCCGGCGGAAGAGGTATTCAACGAAAACCCGACTCGCCTTTGGCTCAAAGATGTAGAATTGGGCGTGAATTATGCCCTGATTATCAACAACAACGCTGGACTATGGGGCTACAACATAGGTGATACGGTGAAGTTTGTGAGCAAAGACCCATACCGGATCATGGTTACCGGCCGCATCAAACATTATATCTCAGCTTTCGGCGAACATGTCATCGGTAAGGAAGTAGAAGAGGCATTGTTGTCGGTAGCAGATCAGGAGGGTGTGCGAATTGTAGAATTCACGGTGGCGCCACAGGTAGCACCGCCGGAAGGTGGATTGCCCTACCATGAGTGGTTTATCGAATTTGATAACCTCCCGGAAAATCTGGATGCTTTCGCTGCCAAAGTGGATAAAGCCATGATCCAGCAGAATATTTATTACGAAGATCTGATCACCGGAAACATTTTGCAACCATTGAAAATCAGACCTTTACAACGGAATGCCTTTCGGGAATACATGAAAACCCAGGGCAAACTCGGCGGTCAAAACAAAGTACCCCGCTTGAGCAACGACCGAAAAATTGTCACTGATTTGGAAGCATTTAAGCTGTAAATTTGCTATTTTTGTAATTCTTTTGATAAAACATCGGTATTCTAATTTATTAACAGCCTAAAAATTTTTAATAATGGGAAAAGGTGATAAAAAGACCAAAAGAGGAAAAATCTGGCGCGGCAGCCACGGCAAAACCCGCCCGAAAAAAGTGCAAAAAGCAAAGCAAGACCAAGAAAAGTATAAGTCAAAGGAAGATTAGCATCAGCCGGCAGTTCGCAGAAACAGTTGGCAGTTGTACGGAAAAACGTGTTTTCGGGATGACCGGGGCACGTTTTTTTATTTAGCTTTAAAAGGATTGACTATTTTAAGTTGATTTTCAATGATGAAGCCATCTTGCATATCTTCAGAAAATAACATGTTACAATTATTTTCCAAAGCTGTGGCTACGATCAGGCTATCCCAAAAACTCAATTGATAACGACTAGAAATTTCAAAGGCAAGACGAAGTGTATGTTCAGTGATTTGTAAAACTTGAAATGCTTCCAGAAGAAGAGCACCGTGCCGAAATGCATTTTCCTTACTCATCTTTAGCTTTTTCAAACAAATATTGATATTTTCAGCAACAACCTGAGTACTAATAAAATGCCCTTCCTGTAAAAGTCCAGCAGCAATATCCCTGCGTTCCCGGTCTTGTTCCAGCAAATAAAGCAAGAACATTCGTATCTAGAAATATTCTATCCTTGATCATATAATTCGTCTCGATTCCAGTCTAGGTTCTTAATATCAAAGTGAAATTGATTGTAGAACGTCATTGCATTCTCCATCCATTTCTCCCGGTCATCCTGGCTTTCTATCTCTGATTCAGCGGGAAGAAGAATCACTTCAATTTCATCAGCTTTGAAGGAATCAGGAATTTCAATCGTAAGATATCTACCCGATCTTTTTACTTTTTTTCTAATTGCTTCCATAATAGTGCTATAAATACTAACAATACAACAATTTACAACTAACATCCGGTTCTTCAAAAGAAAAAAAATTGCCCGACTCTAATTTCAAATTCTATATTTTCACCCCTCCCAATTCGGACTTCTACGGTTTGACCATACCTTAAATTGTATATAGACCTCCCCGGGCGCAACTTTGTGTTGAAAATCAATTCATGGTTTAACCAAAAAAATGTAGCCCATGACTCAGTTTTATGTTCAATCACAATCACATGCCCTTCATTGGTTCTACCGGTGCGCACTAGTCCTGCTTGCCACCTGGATGAGCCTGCCCGCCTTTGCTTCTGCGGAAGCCGGCAAAATTGACACCCCTCAAAATGACGATTGCCTCCTGGAGGTAAATATCGGCTCCATTACGCATAATTGTGAAGGTACCGCCACGGTCTGCCTGAAAATCACCGGCGGACTCGCGCCTTACATTATCACACTTGATATGCTGAACCTCAGTGCAGAACTAACCGTCGGAGCAGAAATTTGCTTCGAAAACCTGCGCCCCGGCGATTATGTGTTCAAAGTCAAAGATCTGCTGGGCTGCACCAAAACGGTATCCTGTACGGTGCCCGAAAACCAAGACTTTGAAGCACGAATTAAAAACGTCACCTGCCACAGCGGTATGGACGGTGCGATCGATCTGGAAGTGCCGATTGACGTGGCGCCTATTTACTACAGATGGAGCGGACCAAACGGCTTTTCTGCGAATACGGAAGATATTAAGAACCTGAAAGCCGGTGTGTATCATGTGCGTGTTTTTGGCGCCAATAATATTTGCTACGGAAGTGGCAAATTTGAAGTCAAACAGCCCGAACCAATCAAGATCAATATCGCTATCTCTCAGGCGATGTGCGGCAACGCCAAGGTTTGCGCCTTTATTAATGGTGGCACTGGCCCTTACAAAATTTGGGGTTTCAACTCGCTGCCTCCCGGCGTCAATGACAATAATTTCACGCATCGCATTGATTTTGACGACCTTGATCCTGAGACAGCCCATAATTATAATCCCACCAATACTAATACCCCATTCTGCAAGGAAGATATTGAAAGCGGCTCCTATTATGTGATCGTTAAAGACGCTAAGGGCTGCTTCGGCTGGAAAATTTTCCGGGTGAACAATAACTCCAGTTTTAAACAAAATATCACCGTTAGACACAGCACCTGTGCCGGCGCAAATAATGGTAAAATTTGCTTTGATATCGTGGGCGGAACCGCGCCGTACAAGACGAAACTGACTATGCCTTATGGCAATCAGCAATACGTAATGGAAGGCGCCTGGGGTTGCTTTGAAAACCTGGCTGCCGGCGAATACATCGTTACCACCACCGATGCGACGGGCTGTACTGCTACGGAGCGCGTGAGAATCAATCAATCTACCGAAATTCAGGCGGAATTTTTCCTCACCAGTAATAACTGCCGGGATGGCGCCAGCGGTTGCCTCAAGGTCAGCGGTGGCACCGAACCTTACCGGATCTACGCATGGCGGCACCCAAATCCAGGCACGAATGCTGGTTTTACAATCGATTTCTGGGATAACGGCGTACCTTACGTAGTTGGCGCCGAGCGCGCACCCGAGTGTGAATTCCCGGATAACCACGACGCCAATGGCTTGTATTGCGCCAGAAATATACCTGTGGGCGTTTACATCGTTCTGGTGGTGGATAAGAATAATTGTTACAAAGCAGTGATCGTTGTCATACCACCTCTCGGCGGGCTAGAAGCTGAATTTGAGATCACCAGCAATGTTTGTGACGAGCAAGTGAATGGTTGCCTGAAAGTTTTTGGGGGCATGCGTCCTTACCGAATCTTCGTATGGCGTCACCGTAATGGAGAAGTCACTGACTACCCTGATCCAGACTGGGGTTTCGATGATGATGGCAATCCTTACATGAATGGGAATGACTGGCAATCAACAAATGATTTCGAATTTGATGCAGAGAGTCCGACTGTAGGTTTACTAACACCCTACAAGCGCTGTGCCCGCAACATTCCACCTGGCTTTTACGCCATCGTAGTGGTGGATAAAAACGGTTGTCATACTTTGCTTAAAGTGCGAATCCCAAGACCAAACCCCTTGAAAGCCAAGTTTGAAATCACCAGTCAAAGCTGTAACAGTGGCGTGAGTGGTTGCCTCTTCGTGGAAGGTGGTACCAGACCCTATCATATCTATGTTTGGCGCTGGAATAGCCCACTAACGGTCATTCCGAATGTGATCCTTACTCCAAATGGCAGACCGCGCCTTACGGGTGGTAACGGTGAAGAGACTGACTGGAGCTGGAACACCGATCCTTCTTCAGATGAGCCTTTCAAACGTTGTGCGGAGAACATCCGACCGGGCAAATATTTCATCCTGGTGGTGGATAAAAACCACTGTTATAAATTAATTCCAGTATTGATTCCGGAAACACCAGGCTTGTGGCTGGAAACCCGCGTCGATCATATAAGTTGTAATGGAGAAAACGATGGACGAATCAAACTGCAAATCGAAGGTGGTGAAGCACCTTACACGATCTATTTCAATGAGAATGAGACAGATAGTGAATTATCAGATGATCTAACTATCATTTTCGATGAATTGTCTGCTGGTATTTACATCATTAAAGTGGTAGATAAAAATGGCTGCGAAGCCAAAGTACGTGTAGAAGTCAAAGAACCCGAGCCACTCCGGGCAGAATTTGAACTGGATGAAAACACCAATTGCGATGGCGCAACGGGCGGCTGCCTTTGGGTGAAAGGCGGTACACGTCCTTATCGCTTCCAGGTTTGGCGCTGGGAAGAACCGGGAGATGTATTACCGGATGTGGAAATCGACGTGGAAACCGGCGTAGTGTCTATCGAAGGCGCGGTGCAAACCGACCTGACCCTGACGCCACCGGCATCCAACAGCGATCGCTTTTGCATTCGCAATGTACCTCCGAGCGATTATTTGATCCTGGTGAAAGATGCCAACGGTTGCTTTACGCTGGTGCATGTGGAAATTCCGCCATACGAAGGTTTGACGGTGACAACCGAAACCATAGATCCCGCTTGCAATAGCGAAATCGGCGGCAGCATTATTCTTAATATCTCCGGCGGCGAGGCACCTTACAAAATTCGTTTCAACGGCGAAACGGTCTCTACTTCTGAGAATATCTACAGTTTTGAAAATGTAGCGCCGGGAACTTACATTATAAGAATCTGGGATTCAAACGAATGCGAATTTAAAATCGAAGTTGCCATTAACGAACCGGGTATCCATCCAAATCTTGAATTTGCAGCTCTGGGCGACTCTATCTGCGTGTATCCGACCGGTGGCACCGAGCCATATGTCATCGAATGGATGGACTTGCAGGAGGGCGAAGTCATCAGCACCGATTCCTGTGTGTACGACCTTTCGGCTGGAGTTTACATGGTTACCATCAATGATGATGCGGGTTGCAGCGTGCAAAAGATCGTCATTATTGATCCGCAGCCCTGCGAAGGCGGTCGCGCCAAAGTGCGTCCGGGCGTGATTTCTTCCGGTGACATGGTGACATTCATACTCGAAGATTACATCGGTGACAGCATTCAGTGGCAATTCAAAACCGAGTTTACCGGTTGGATCGACCTGCCCGGAGCCAATAGTGATGCGTACGTCACACCGATGCTGCTGACCGGTTCCAACAAAACGATCCAGGTACGCGCCAAAGTTATTTGCGCCGACGGTACGATCGTATTCTCAACGGAAACGTCATTCAAAATCAGAGGTGACTATCGCTTTTCAAATATTGATGCCAGAATAGAAGATCCGAATCTCTTCAATCCGCGATTCCGCCGGGCAGAGGCGCGCGCGCTGGGCATTTTGCCAACCGAGATCGTCAATTATACAACGGTTTATCCGACCGTAAGCCGCGATCGCGTGCAAATTCGCTTCGACGCAGCCAGCCAAAGCCAGGTGCGTATTACGGCACTGAACGAATTAGGATCGCCTGTGCATCAAAGCCAGCTGGATCAGGTTAGCGAAGGGGAAACGACTAGCTTATCCGTAAACAACTGGCAACCAGGCATGTACTTCATCCGTGTTGAAACAGGGGGAACAACAGAAATCAAACGCATTGTGGTGAAGTAAAGCCATTTTGTACCGGTGAGCTTTAGTTGCCATTTTCCGGCAGCTAAAGCAGCCGATACACAGCAAACAATCTGCATAATCCCATAAACTGTGTTTTTAAAGTTGCTCTAAAACCAAGTCTCGGGGCAGTGGCGTTTAAAGCGTCGCTGCCTTTTTTTGTTGCTGTTCAGCAACGATAGCCGCCAATGGAACCTGCTTTACCTTACTCTCCAGCCAGGCTATAAAGTCAAAGTATTCAAACGCGCGACGTTCAAATTCATCTTTTTTCAACCTCTTCATCTCGGCAAGTAACTCATTGAAACCCTTGGCTTTATCTTGATTGGTTAGCCATTTCGGGTAGCGACGCATCAGTTTGAGCATGATAGATTCCACTTTAAAAAGTCGTTTCCGGCGCGAAAGAAAGCGCGAAGTGGACTGCACGGCGTATTCCAGGAGTTGATCGTTGCCCAGTTCGTAATGAATAATCAGATTTAAAATCCGACCGAAACAGTGAATATCCTCGCGGGTTTTGAGGTCAGGGTCTTGCAGCAAGTAATTGATCCAATCCAAAGCGTGGTCGTGGCTGCCCGCGCCGAAGTAAAGATATGCCAGATTGTAATAAACCCCGAGTCGCTGCTGCTTGTCCACGGAAGTGCGGTATTGTTCAAACATTTGCTCCAGCGGAGCGATCTGCTGCACGCCTTTTGCAAACTGCCCGGTAGAGAGGTACAAGTCCACCTCGAGGTTAAAACTACGCACAAAAAGCCGGCGTTTTTGATCGGGCGACTCGGCAGGTACGTTCCTCAATTTTTCCAGGGTTTGCGGGATTTCCTCAAACAAACCAAGTCGCTGTTGCACAATGTAAAGATTAATCAACGAGCTACTGAAATAGCGCACCAGTTTTCCTTTGATCTTGCGGCGGTCGAGCTTTTCGAACAATGCCACCAGTTGCTGCACATATCCATAACTTTCCTTCAGTTCGCCGATAAAAAAATGGAACGAAAACCGAGCATTGAAGTAGAAATAGCGGGCATTGAACGACTGCGCATGGTCAGCACTTTGAAACAAAGGCTCTTCGAATAATTGCTTGAGCGCCGCTTTTTCCGACTCATTGCGGATGGCGCCCTTTTTCCAGTAAGGAATAAAAACCCGGTCGTTCAAAGCCTGGAACTCCAGGAAATTCCGGTATTTTTCGATCAAGTCAAATTCTGACTGCAATCCATTTTCCACATAATCTTCGAGCATATTAAAATCATTGCGACTATGCGCAATCTGGTGTTCCCAACGATACACTTCGAGCAATTGCAAAAAATGCTCATTTTCGGTCGCCAGTTTCTTGGCTTTGTTGAGCGCTTTCTCGCTTTGCTGGTACAGGCCTTTATTGAAAAGCAGCACCGCGTGGCGCATCTCGGTGTGAAACTTATCGCCAGCCTGACTCTCATGGAAATGCCGCAAACTATTGAGGATGTTCTGGTACAAATAATTCTTTACCACATGCAACTGGCGCACAAAAGCCTCATGTTCAAATTGTTCCTTGATCGCCGCTTCGTCATAAGATTCCTGCTGATCGATTGCATCAAAGAGCAAAACATACTTATTTTGTCCTTCAATGGCGTGCCGGGAAGCATAGAGTTTGAAATAGCGCTTTTCCTGACGGGTCAGCGATTTGATGAGTTGAAACAGATCATCCGATGGCGTTTTCACGATTTTGTAGTTTTGATCTCAAAAATTAGCAGCAATTTAGCACATCGGAAAATTAGCAAATTTAGTTCGGACTTCTACGTTTTGGACAAAAAAGGTTTTATACGTTATAAAAGTCAATGTAAATTTGTATGGTCGTTTGGCGGTTTCTAATACAACCCTGAAGTCCTGAAGTAGTACGACCTACAACAAGTTATAGTGCCATGAACAAATTTCCCTATGTAACAAATCCCAACCGACAGAAGCCCGAAGTGTTGAATAATCCCCAAAACCGATTGTTCCAATGCTTCGGCTTCACTTTATTTTTTGAAAAGATGAGACACTCTCTCCTCATTGCTTTCGCTTTATTGCTTCAGATAAACCTGTCGGCACAGATCACAGGTAATCAAAATGATTGCGGTTTTGGATTGGCACCTCAGGTAGTGGAACCAACCTGCCCGACTTCCAACGATGGCAGCATCTTGATCAATGTCCTTTCGCCGGTAACCAATTTGCTGTACAATTGGGAAAAAAATGGTCAGCCACTCAATATTCCTACCGTTTCCAATGTAGCCAGGGATTTGAGTCCAGGAATTTACCGGGTTATTGTAAGAGGGCTTACTTGTACAGATACTTTAAGTTTTAAAATAGGTCCTGAAAATATCGTTGCCAATGTACTCGATACCGCGATTTGTGGTATCCGGGGCGTGGTTAACTTATTAGGCAGTGTTCGGGGCGGAAATGGCGACTTTAAAGTTATTTCTGCGCGTTCTGTTTACGGAAATCCACTTGATTGTGAAAACTGCCCCACCGCAGCCGTAAATGTGGATCGAACCAGCCTTTTCAGCGTGGTTTTACAAGACCGAAAGGGCTGCCAGACCAGCCGCGAAGTTTTCGTGCAGGTGTACGATTCCCTGATTACGCAGAGAGAGGTGGTCGTGGATGAAACCTGCACTGAAAACGGCGCGATCACTATGCGCACAAGCGGTGGCTCCGGGGAGTATCGCTATATGCTGAATAATGATAATTTAATACGTGAACAACCGACCTTCAAAGGCTTGCGGGGGAATACGGATTACAGGATTATGGTGGTAGATCAAAGAGCCCGTGGCTGCCGCACGGTGGATACCATTCGGGTAGGTTATGATCCGCAATTTACGCCGGTCACCATTGCCAAGGAGGATGTGAGTTGCTACGGCGATAGAAATGGTATGATCAAGATTCAACCTTCCGCCGATGGCAATATTACCGGATATTCTCTGAACGCGCTGAATGCAGCCACGCAGGAAGAGCCTGTTTTTCAGAATTTACGCCCCGGCGAATACCGCGTTTTTGTAAAGGAAGGCCCGGACTGTTATGTGGCCTATCCAGCCACAATCGCGGAACCCGATCCGCTTACTTTTGACACCGTCAACGTGACCGACCCCAATTGCCCCGGAGAACCCGGCGGTAGCGCACAGTTTCGCACCAGTGGCGGAAACGGGGGCTATCAGTATTCGCTGGATGGAAGAAATTTCCAGGAAACTAACTTTTTTGCCAACCTGTCCGCCGGAAATTATAAAGTAGTGGTAAAAGACCAGGAAGAATGCGTAGAATCTGAGGTTTTCACGGTTTCTGACCCTGAAGCTCCACCGGTGGGCGCCAATGTGACCGCGAGCTGTCCGGGCGATAGCTCAGGTGCGATCGTCATTGTCGAAGGCGGGAAATTATTATACGGTAATTATCTCTTTTCCCTCGATAGCATGACCTGGCAGCAGGAGAATTTCTTTGAAGGGCTTGCCCCAGGGCAATACACGGTATTCGTTTGGTACCCAGATGGTTGCATATATAAAGTCATCGCTATTGTACCGGAAGTAAACGCCCCGAGCGTCTTTTTTAGAATACAAAACGAATCCTGCCCCGAATCAGCCGATGGTTCCATCGTAGTGGAAATCACAAACAGCACCAATAACGACTACCTCTACTCTATTGATAATCAAAATTATACAACTAAAAACAGCTTTAAAAACCTGGGATCAGGCACGTATGACCTTTATCTCCGCGATTCGCTGGATTGCGTGTACAAGTATCAGTTTGAAATCGGCGAGCCGACTCTTCCGGCAATCACCATTCAAAAACAGGATATTTCCTGCACCGGTGGCAACGACGGACAAATTAGAATACAAACTCAGGGCGGCGCCGCGCCGTTTGCTTATGCGGTCAACAATGCCAATTTCAAGGTTGACAATACCTTTAGCGGGCTTTATGCGGCTACGCATACGGCGCTGGTACGTGATGCCAACGGTTGCATCCATGCAGAGGAATTTACGCTCAACGAACCCAGTCCTATCACGGTGGACTTTACAGTCGAACATGAAACCTGCAATAACGAAAACGGCGTGCTGGTGGGTTTTCCCTCAGGAGGTATCTCGCCCTACCGCTATCTCTGGAGTAGCGGCGACACGACAGCCGTCAATACCCAACTCCCGGCTGGTGCGTATGCGTTGACGGTGACCGACAAAAATAATTGTAAGCAATCGTTCCAGGCTCAGGTAGAAAACATTCCCGGGCCGCTTGTCTTTGGCGATATCACCGAGGTGCCCTGCCATGGCTCGGCTACCGGAGCCATTGAATTGAACATAGTGGGCGGCAACGAACCGCTTAGTTACAACTGGTCCAATGGATTACGTTCTCCGAGAATTTATAATTTGAATGCTGGAAGTTATACTGTGACCGTGACGGATTCGAATAAATGCATCCAATCCAAAACATTTAATCTGTACGAGCCTGCGCCGATTGAACTCAGCTCGGAAACCGGTGAATCCGGCAACGGCTGGTTCATCAACCTGATCGTGGAAGGTGGGGTCGCACCATACCGTTATGCCTGGTCAAATGGAAAAATGAGCGAAGATGTATTCAATTTAGCACCAGGCACTTACACCGTGACTGTGACCGATCGCGAAAACTGCAGTCAAAGCCTGACTCTCACCGTAGGTACCACCGATACCGAAGATCCCGAGTGGGCTTCTTATATTAATATTTTCCCTAATCCTACTTATGGAAAGCTGACTATTGTAATTGATTCGCCCAATCTGGCGGAGAGCAAGATCACCGTTTTGAATATAATCGGGCAGATTGTGTTGCCAACGCAAACATTCAGTGAAAAACGCATGGAACTTGATCTTTCCAGACTACCCTCGGCGGTTTATCTATTACAAATCGAGCATGAAAAAGCTATTTTCTATCGAAAAATTGTAAAAGAATGAGCAGATATACACAGTTTGCAAAAAAGTAATATGCTTGCTTTTAGTTTTCCTGTTAAAAAATCCTACCTTTAACAGCATGGATTTTGGCAAAACCGGCTCATTCCGGCGAGTACAGCATTGCTTGTCATGTGCCGAAACCCGAAATTCATTACTTTTATTGCATCATATTTACAATTGGATATGACGCTCACGGATAATCCTCTGAGAATTTCCGGCATTTCATTTCCAATTCGGTTTTACACCTAACAACTCTGTATGAAAGTTTTACACATTAGCGCGGAATGCTATCCGGCGGCTAAGTCGGGTGGTTTGGGAGATGTGGTTGGCGCATTGCCCAAATATCTCAATCAGGCGGGAGTCTCTACCGGCGTGATTATACCCAAGTACAGCTTGCGCTGGATCAATGAACATCAGTTTACGCCGGTTTTCCGTGGTGCAATACGCATGCACAATTATTATATTCCATTTACGATTGAAAAAGAACAGCAGGATACGCTGGGCTTTCCTCTGTTTGTGGCGAATATTCCCGGCAAATTTGACCGCCCTGGTATCTATGCCGACCCCAGCGGCTATGGCTATGGCGATGAGGCAGAACGCTATCTTTGCTTCCAACAGGCTGTTTTGCAATGGATTATCAACTCTCCCGGCAAGCCTTCGGTTTTACATTGCCACGATCATCATACCGGTTTAATTCCGTTTATGGTAAAATACTGCCCGGAATACCGGGCTTTGGAAAATATCCCAACCGTATTTACCATTCATAATGGCATGTATCATGGCGCTTTCAGCTGGCAAAAAATGTACCTGATGCCTTTCTTCTATGGGGAAGCTCGAGGTATGCTCGATTGGGCGGATACCATTAATCCGCTGGCGGCAGGCGTTAAAAATTCCTGGCGTATTACCACCGTTTCACCGAGTTATCTGGAGGAATTGAAGCAATCTTCCAACGGCATGGAATGGCTTTTTATGCACGAACAACATAAAAGTCTGGGAATACTAAATGGAATTGACGCAGAGGTCTGGGATCCGGCTACCGATCATTATATTGCTAAAAGAATTGAAAATAATGACATAAAACATTATAAATCAGCCAACAGGCAGGTTCTGAATCAGCGCTTTCAGATTGATCCCGAGTTACCGATTATTACATTTATCGGAAGACTTGTCATGGAAAAGGGCGCCGACCTGCTCCCTGATCTTTTTACAAAGGTGTTGCACAGCGGTATGCGTGTGAATTTCCTGGTGCTGGGCACCGGCGAGCCCCGTATTGCAGAGGCTTTCAAAGCCATGCGCCAGCAGTTTCGGGGGCGCTTCGATGCTTCGCTGGAATATAATGAAGGACTGGCGCATCAGTTGTATGCGGGTTCCGATTTTCTCATCATGCCTTCGCGGGTGGAGCCATGTGGGCTGAACCAGATGTACGCCATGCGTTACGGCACGCTCCCGATCGTGCGTGCGGTTGGTGGCTTGCGCGACACCGTGCCCGACATTGGCGAGCCTGATGGCAGCGGGCGCGGCATTCGGTTTAATAATTTTTCGCTGGAAGATGGGAGCCTTGCCATTTATCGTGCTGCCGAATTATATTTTAATCATCGCAAATCTTTTGAGCAAATTCAGCAGAAGATTATGCAGATTGATTTTTCCTGGGAGAAATCCGCCGCAAAATATATTGAAGTTTATAATCAAATGTTGTAAATAAATTATTATCATTAAGTAGTCAGACAGTTTTACAGTCGAAAGTCAAATTGATCTGATAATCAATTTCTTATAAAATATTTTATTTAAACTTAAAATTGTCTCTTTACTTATTTCTTTTATAAAAAAACCCTAAACCATCTATTTTGTATCAGATTTTAATATTCATAAACCGAAAACGGTAAAAAAAATATGGCAATCAAAATTATCTCTCTTATCCTTGGCGGGGGCGCCGGTTCCCGCTTGTATCCACTTACAAGTCAACGTTCAAAACCCGCCGTGCCGATCGGGGGTAAGTACAGACTGATTGACATTCCAATTTCTAATTGCCTGAACTCCGGACTGAAGCGGATGTTCGTACTTACCCAATATAATTCAGCTTCGCTTAATAAGCATATTAAGAATACTTATTATTTTGACGTTTTCAGCCGTGGTTTTGTGGACATCCTGGCTGCCGAGCAAACGCCCACCAGCGATAAATGGTTTCAGGGTACCGCTGATGCCGTGCGCCAAAGTATGCACCACCTGGCCAATCATGATTTTGATTATATCCTCATTCTTTCCGGGGATCAGCTGTATCAAATGGATTTTGAGGAATTGGCGGAATATCATGTGGAGAAAAATGCCGATCTGACCATCGCAACAATCCCAGTGAATAAATTCGACGCGCCGGGTTTCGGTGTGATGAAGGTGAATGAAGAAGGCATGATCGAAAATTTCATAGAAAAGCCTAACGCGGAAGTATTGTCGGAATGGGAATCTCCGGTTTCTCCGGATTTGCAACGGGAAGGCAAGATTTATCTGGCTTCGATGGGAATTTATATTTTCAACCGCAAGGTTTTGGAAAATATGTTCAACGAAAAGCCCGATGCCATCGACTTTGGCAAGGAATATATTCCCCAGGCGATCGAGTCGGGGCTGCGCGTTGCCAGTTATTCTTATAATGGTTATTGGACCGACATCGGTACGATCCGGTCGTTTTTTGAAGCCAACATTGCTCTGACCGATCCGATCCCAAAATTTAATCTATTCGACAACGACCGGCTCGTTTATACCCGCCCGCGTATGCTCGCCCCTTCGAAAGTTTTCGGAACCTGGTTCAATCAGGCGATTCTGGCCGATGGTTGTATCATCCATGCCAAGAAAATTGAGCGTTCCATTGTAGGTATTCGTTCCCGGATCGGTGACAATACGGAGATTGCCAAAACAGTCATCATGGGTAATGATTATTTTGAAACCCTGGAAAAGATTGTACGGCACGACGAAATCCCGATGGGAATCGGCTCCAATTGTTATGTAGAAAATGCAATCCTTGATAAAAATTGCCGGATTGGAAATGATGTCATTATTCGCGGCAGCTCTTTGCTTTCCAACGAAGAAACTGATACTTACTGCATTCGGGATGGCATTGTAGTTGTAAAAAAAGGTGCGACGATTCCTGACGGCGCAAGGATCGGGAGGATCTGATCTTTGTTTTTTGTTATTGGTTATTGGGACTTAAATCATTGACAATCAATTGATAATCAATAACCAATAACAATTATTTTTACTTACAAATCACCGGCAAGAGTGAATCAAACCAATCCACCGAAGCAATTGATTTTACTAAAGTCAGGTCAGCACAAGCTTCCGGGAACTTATTCTGTTTCAAATATGCCTGCCCACGCACGGACAAGAAATTCGCATCCCGCGGAAACAAAGCAATGCCCTCATTCATCTTGGCGATACCTGCATCTTCCTCGCCTTTTTCAAATAGGTCGGACCCCTCATTAATCAAAGTAGCAGCTTTGCTATAGGACTCCACCCGCGCTTTACAGCTCGTCACTTCCGGTACAAAAGTCAAACTCAAATCGTAAGCCGCCGGCACAGGAGCGCCTTCATAAACCGCCGGTTTCCACTTGCCCGAAGTCGAAGTTGCTACTTCTACTGCTTCGTTCCAGAACTGAAATCCGAGGTCATTGTAATCGGTCAGGTTCAAAATGCGCACATTGGCTTGACGGTCAATCAGCAATTGCAGATCAATCACTCCGATCAGGCAACTATCATTGCCGGCAGCCGGATAATCAAGTTGATCATTCAATTGCTTGGTCAGCGCTTCCGTCCCCCCTTCATATTCCAGCGGTGTATCAAAGGTTGTCCAAACGGTGTCCCGCCCAACGATCGCGTATGATGGCGCTTCGGTCAGTTTGAATTTTACCGGCAGGTTGAACATGGTGCGCACCGCTTGCCCTTTGATTTTACCGGGCACCCAGCGTATCTCCTGATCAATCATCACTTGAATAATTCGAAGGGCCTCCAAGCCACAACCGCCTCCGATGTCCTTAAGAATTTTTGGATTGGAGAGCTGACCGTCTTTTTCCACCACAAACGAAAGTACCACCGTACCTTCGTTGCCATTCTCACGCGCCTCCAGCGGGTAAAAAATATTGCGGTTCATGAAAGCCAGCAGCTGAATCCGGGCGCACTGATCCTTGACAGCCACTGTGGTATCCAGGCTTTCGCAAGCCGGAAAACGTGGCGCCTCCTCAGCTACCAGATGAATGGTCGTATCAGCGGCCGCGGTCTGTGCGTATGTTTTTGTCCACCCTAGTAGCGCAATGCCCAGCACTACCAGCCACATCCCCATTTTTCTCATAAGTTTGTTGTTCATTTTTTATAATAA
>CAZGAU010000031.1:0-2733 GCA_964523725.1 uncultured Saprospiraceae bacterium | reverse complement strand
TTCTCCATCAGCAGTTCGCGCAGTTCTTCCCGCTTTTCATCCTGGTAATTTCTGTAACCCTGATCTAGGAAGCTGGAACCAAAGTTGATCTGGATGACACCGCCTTTCTTGGCTAGGAACTTCAGCATATCATCATTCATATTCCGAATAAAATCCGGCGTAAAATAACGCAGCGAAGAGTGCGAAGCAATGCAGGGTACGGCGCTTAGCTCCACCGCCTGATAGAATGCGCTATCCGACACATGCGAGATGTCCACCATAATACCCACGCGGTTCATTTCTTTGACCACCTCCCGACCAAATGGACTAAGGCCATTCCAGGTTCCGGTTGTATCGTAGGAAGAGTCGCAAATCAGGTTGTCCTTGCCGTGCGTCAGTGTGATATAACGAATACCACGCTTGTGGAAATATGCGACATTCTTGAGGTCGTTACCAATCGGGGCGCCATTTTCCATACCCATTGGCAGAGAAATAATGCCTTTTTTGAAATTGCGCAGCGCTTGTTTGGGCGAAGTCACCACCTGGAATTTATCCGGATGCGCTTTGGCAATGCCTCTCACCATATCGATCAAGGAATCGGCAAATTCCTTGGCGCCGCCGGTTTCCTGGTAGCTCGATGGAATGTAAATGGACATAAACGGTACATCCAGACCGCCTTTCTTAGCGCGAACGTAGTCGAAATCACCATCTTTTGTTTCAATCGGGATTCCGATAAATTCTTTAGTCAATCGGAAATTCCTGGTTTCCAGGCGATACGGCAAATCCACGTGCCCGTCGGTAATGATATATTTATGCGCCAGTTCGTCGGCGATTTTACGAAGCTCCTCGTCGCTCTTTCCCGCCCAGGGATTCGCGTTTTGTGCAAATATTACAGAAGTAACCAGTAAGGTCAGAATACTTAACATTAGAATGCGTTGCATGGCGAATGATTTTTTTGTTTAGCTGCCAAAAATACAGAACTACTCTGATAATCCAACGGTGAAGGTGTTAAAAACGCTGTCGCAAGTGACTTAAAGACTGAGAGAACGGGTGACTCGGTGACCAGATTACTGGGGATTTGGGGAAATCTTGTATTCACTCGTCCAGTCTCCACGTCACCCAGTCTCAAAATCACTCCCTCTCTATCTCCTTCCAGGTTTGATACAGCACTTCTTGTGCTGGTCGGTCTGCCGGCATTTCCCGTAGTGGCTCGCAGAGCCGAAGGCTGGCGTAACATTCCCCGGGCAAGGTTTGGTAGAGTTTTGTGCCCTGTGTTTTCCAGGCAATCATCTCGTCGCTGACTTGTTTGATTATTTTGGCGGGGTTGCCCACCACCAGGCTGCGCGGCGGAATTTTCTCATCGGCTTTAATGAAAGTCAAGGCGCCAATAATGCATTCATCGCCGATTTCCACATGGTCCATAATGACGGAATTCATTCCCACCAGCACATTGCGTCCGATCGTCGCGCCATGAATGATGGCCCCATGCCCGATATGCGCCGCTTCCAGCAGCCTGACTGTGACACCAGGAAACATATGAATCGTGCAATTTTCCTGCACATTGCAGCCGTCTTCGATCACAATGCCGCCCCAATCACCGCGGATCGCCGCGCCTGGCCCTATATATACATCTTTGCCAATGATTACATTGCCCGTCACTGCTGCTTGTGGATGTACAAATGCCGATTCGTGCACGACCGGCTTGAAATCTTTAAATTCGTAAAACATATCTCTTATTGCTTGTTGCTAAACTTGAACAATTCAATATTGAACTTTTTTGTTAAAGTGCAGGATTATTTGCAGCTTTTTTTCCGTTTTGACGTATCTTTTTGTAGAAAAAGTAGTTATGACTATAAACCTTTACTCCTTTGGCGCAGCATAATTGGGCATACACCGGTGGCTCCGGCAGGCAATATGTCGTAGGCTTGTATCACGGCACGGAGTCGGGGCATCTGATGGTGTACTGCAATTTGAGCGTCATCTATATTGATTTCAGCGTTTTACAAAACTGGAAATATTCGTTCTTCATCGAAGATGATCTGCTGGAACTAAAAATCGAGCGAAAAGATAATAGTTTTCACTACGGCTTTGATGTCAATCGCCAGGCGGATACGCCGAAAAACCGGGAACGCAGGGCTCGCGAAAAGACCGAAAAACGTACCATGTCGCTGTTTTTTGCCATCATTGGCGTGGTGAGTATGTTGTTTCTGGGCGCCTGGTGGTACAACGAAATTCGCATTGGCTCAAAAGAGCTGCAAGCTGTGAAATACAGTGGCTGGCAAGTGCCGACCAAAGTTTTTTTTGAGCCGGGCGATCAGGATATACGCTACGCTTTTGTAGTGCACGGAAAAGTCATCGAAGGAAGTGTCCCAATGCCCGAAAACACTCCCCTGCCGCTGGAATCAGGTGACGAGTTTATGGTGAACTACGACTATGGCAAGCCCAGGGTTCATGCTATTGACTTTGAAGATCCCTCCCCATTGCAGGAACAGCGCTACCGGCACCGCGCCCTGGAACGCCATTTGCAATTGCATCCTGAGCTGGATAAAAATTTTGTGGAATGCCTGCTGAAGCTTGCTTTTGAACAAAAAGGTCTGGCGGCTTACGCCGATTTTTATTATCAAAATGCCTCTCCCGAAGAGAATGAAGCCCACAACCGCAATACCTACGGGCGTCTCGTGCGGGATATTCCGTTTCAAAAAATGGTGAAGGAAGAATGTAAGTGAACGGTGTATCGGTGAACGGTGTATCGGT
>CAZGAU010000030.1:2288-40099 GCA_964523725.1 uncultured Saprospiraceae bacterium | reverse complement strand
ACTTTCGACTCAAATGCCGCAACTTAATTTCTTATTCCGTATAAAATCTAATAAATTTATTATTATCATGCGTGCAGTATTAGAATTTACTGGGAGGTATGGTCATCCTAAATATTGTAATTGTGCTGCCTGTAGAAGAAAGCTAAGTGCAGACAATGGATATTTTAATCCTGAGGATCAAGAATTGGGAAGCTTTAATACTTTTGGTGAGAAAGGACAAGGCAGAATCACTGTTAAAAAAGATCCTAATCCTGTAGATTTAGCTATTATAAATGGCATAGGTAATAAAAAAGTGCCTGTTCATCGGATTGCTAAAGTAGCCTGGGAAAAAATGATAGCAGCCGCTCGTGCAGACGGTTTAACAGCGCCTTTGTTATTACCATCTTCCGGTTATCGTTCATATGCACACCAACAAAGACTGTGGGAAGCGGGGAAAATAAAGCATGGGTCAGCTGCAGAAGCCCGCAAATGGGTTGCTCCGCCTGGACACAGTGCTCATCAAAGTGGAAGAGCTTTTGATTTATATCTTGGGGTACCTTTTGGCAAAAAGTATGTGTCACAACAAAAAAATACTAAAGCCTATCAATGGATGATTCGAAACGCTCACCGGTTTGGATTTTATCCTTACGACAGAGAGCCGTGGCATTGGGAGTTTAATCCTACACCTCAGCAAGAGCAATTTATATTACGAGGCAAGATATCGCTGAATGTACCGAGTAAAAATCCATCTTCAAACCCTTCTGGCACTTCTACAATGATATCAAAAGGAAAATTAGTGGATATCGTCAGAAATTGGGGTTCAAAGGAAACAATAAGTAAAGCACTTGAAAGCTTGATTTACAACGAGTTGCCACATATACAAAAAAAACCGTATAATGCGATGTCAGCTCAAGAAAAAAGAGATTTTCAAAAAAAATGGATAGAATTAAGAACCAACTTATTAGACGGGCGCAAAGCATTATTAAGCAGAGGCTTTATTCCTCCTTTGGGTAAAGATAAGATACCTTTTGGATTCAAAGTGCCCGCCTCCGGGAGATTTAAAGGTAAAGGATTAGCAATAGACACCAACTTATTAAAAAGACCGCGTTTGGATGTTACTTTAGTCAAACTTTTTAAACAGGGTTTAGTAAATATTACACAGGATGAATTGGATATCTTTCAGCGCATTGCAAATGTAGAAACCTCCGGCACTATTCATACACTTAATACTTATGACTCAGGAGTGGTAAGTATAGGATTCATGCAATTTACTTTACATGTTGGTAAAATTCAACAGTGGATCAAATTGGCAGAACCTACTTTCAAACGCTACGGTATTGAATTAGATGCTTCTTTTAAGTACAATTTTGGAAAAAATGGGACGTATCCGGCAATAAAAGGTGTAAATCAGCGCAATATCAATGAATTAAGATGGAATGGATGGGCGGAGCGCTTCTATTATGCAGGGTTTGATAAAGAAATAATAGTTGCGCAGGTAAAATTGGCAAAAGAATACCTTCAAAAGCATTTAAGGGGATTAAAAAATAGATTAAAAAATGACCAATTTTATAATACTTTTATTAAAAATTACTACAATAATGATGCTTATATTAGAGGATTGTTCCAGGAAAGTTACAATAACAATCCTTCACGTGCAACGCTTTGTATAAAAGAAACTATGAATACCATTGGTATTCATGCTTCTTTAGACGTCTTTTTAAAGAGCTATAAAGAAGTAATGATAAAAAAAGATTGGAAAAGATTAGTTGAAGCAACGGCAAATGGAACTAATTTAAAATTATAATTAAATTTAAAAAATGCCTCCTGATATTTTCGAGGAATCGCATGATGTGCGTTTTGAAGCCTGATGCAATTGTACTACCCGATCGGAAATATCTAATCTTTTTGCAGCAACTTGAAGATTACTGTCCGATTCTTCAATAGCAATATCCATCGCTACTTCAGCAGCGATGCGCTTTATGTTCTTTAGGCTTACTCCATTGGCGAGCGCCATACGTATTGCATTTTTAAAATCATTTTCTACCCAGTTATGCGGATTGTACAATGATTCTCGGTCGTTTGGAGAAAGGCAACCGAGTGTAAGAGCACCCTCACCGGGATACCGTGTTGTAAGGCGGTACATCATCTGCTTTAGTTCTCGCACATTCCCAGGATAAGAATAAGTAAGCAAAAAACTGCGCAAGTGATAATCAATTTGTGGCGCATACTCCCACTGTAGAGTTTCCTGCAAAAAATGCTCAGCTAAGGTTAGAACATCTTCTCGACGCTCACGTAAGGGAGGCAGGGTGCAAATATTGGTAGAGATGCGATAAAACAAATCTTCGCGGAAGCGCCCACACTCAACTTCATGTTGAAGATTACGATTGGTAGCGCATATTAGTCGGAAATTCGTTTTGCGCCATTGATTACTACCTACTCGCTTGTAAGCTCCCTCTTGAATTACACGTAATAAACCAGCTTGTAAAGAAAGTGGCAACTCTCCTATTTCATCCAAAAAAAGCGTACCACCGTCTGCTAGTCCAAAAGCTCCTTCTCGCATTGAAAAAGCATTTGTAAATGAACCTTTTTCGTGTCCAAAAAACTCACTACCAGAGAGTTCCGGCACCACTGTAGTGCAATCAAGCAATATCAAATCACCCTTATCTGAACGGCGGTCAAGGTCGTGTATCAGGCGGGCAATCAATTCTTTGCCTGTACCACTTTCGCCGAGCAACACCATACTGCTTTGCGAAAAGCACGAGATTTCAATTACTTGCTGAAGCAACTCTAACCATTTGGGACTATTACCAATAGCTACTTTTTTTACACGATCCGATTTTAAAACCTCTGCGATAAATGTCTGCCGTTGTAAGCGCTTGAGCAGAGTATTAACTAGGCGAGGGATTTCTGAGTAGGTATAAACTTCCAGAATACCTAACTGTAGCAATTCCCAAACTTTGTAAAATGGAAGTTTTGTTTCATTCATATTCAATGCAAGTATAAAGATGCCGCCTTGGATGGGTTTGTACAAAATCTCTCTCCATTCAACTTCTTCCAGCCACTCGTCAAACAAAATCAGAAGGATTTTTGGTAAGTCAACTGGGTCCTGTTTATACTTGACGCTCTTTTCTTCTAAATCTTTTATAAGTTTATTAATGTCCTGTTCGTGTCCTCGACACAAATTTAATAGCTCTAAGGAGATTGGTGACTCAAAGTTAGTACTAGTATACATGGTGTTTGGGATTTAGATAAAAGAGTATTCTAAATTTTAATGTACTAGCGCTTTGAAAATAACATTAAGGGAACCTCAGGTTTGCAACTCCATTTGCACAAATTAATCAACAATATGTATTTTTCGTGGTGAATCGAAAGTAATAAGTATCCTCAGTAGTTTTGAGGTACTCCCTTGGATTATGATTAGTACCAGACTCGAAAAAAATTAGATTTGAATTTCTCTATTTGCAATTTAATCAGAATACTTGAATATGAGTATCTAGATGCTAAGGTTTTTTTCATTACATAAAAATGAAATATATATTTTAAGGGACTGTCGTTTTTAGAAATAATTAATTCTAAGGAAGACAAACGAATATAGAAATCTATGTTTTGGGAGCAGGGGGTCGCGAGTTCGAGTCTCGTTTGCCGCTCTTAAAAAAGCAAGTCGGAAGGCGCATTTGTTTTGCCCTCCGACTTTTTTATTTACTAAACCATATTCATCAAATGTTATTTCCCTGCCGGTGGATCGTACCTGAAATCAATCGGTACGCCATTTGCCAATAGCTTATTTCCCTCTTGTGTATAGGCGCTGCCCGCGGGCACGAGCACCAGCAAGCGTACGGCGTCACCCGGAATATCAAAGTTAACTTCCCCGGAAACATTGGTCTGCAGCATCACCCGGTTTACCGCATCGTAAACATCCACTGCTTTCGCACCAACATTGATATTCAAGGCTTTAGATTCATTATAAGGATTAAAATACAAATAGGTCGGGTAGGCATCGTACTGACGGAACATATCAGTTTTGCGACAATCAATTTGCAGGATTTTCTCTACGTTCGTTTTTTTGATGATCCCTCCAAAAACGCCCACATGGCCGCTGCCATACACCGAAAACATCGTCTCCGGCGGCATACCCGGCGCCCAGTTCGGGCCGTCGCCCTGCACAAAAGGCGTGATGCCCTTGAATGGTTCGTAAGTCGATTCCTTGATAATACCTTCGTAGGCGATGACGTTCTTGGTCACAGCTTTGTGGTCGGGAATAGCTTGCAGCGAATCGGGTATTTCGTAAGGATAGAACATATGCGCCGTATTGGCAGCATTCAATAGCCATTTGGCTACCGCCCGCGCATAGCGCTGGTCATAGCGCACCATTGCGGTGAGCGGCCAAGCCGTATCAAAAGTGTTCATCAGGAAACCGTAGCCGCCGTTGTGGTCGGTGCTGCCGATGACGCCGTGCACATCGTACCCACCCCAATTATCCGAGAGTGCGCCCCAGCCAATTCGATTGGTGGCAGTGCCATCGAGCGTCCAGTCAATGAATTTTTGCACATCGAAGTCGGCGCCTTGCTCGGCGTTTAGCCTCGCTCCCACATAGGCCCCGAATGGCATCAGAATTTCATAAAAGCGATTTTCAGGCTGATTTTCTAAAACAGTGAGCGCGTGTTTCGCGGCTTCCAGGTATTTTTCATCGCCAAATTTCTGATACGCAGCGTACAAGATAAAGGCATAACCCGCCCCCACGTCTTCCTGCGGCACAATCCAGTTGGTTTCGGGCTTCATATTTTTGAAATCAAAATATGAATAAGTGTAATTATCACCTAAAATGGAATCGGATTTGTAAAATTGCTCGGCTACGATCTTCATAATCGCATCATAATCTTCCTCCGGATAGTAATTACCGACTGCATAAAACAGGACATTATTATATACATCATACCACCAGTCATTGCCATAGCCGCCGCCGATGTGCCCTGCGGGATTGGTGAAGTTCATGATGATATTCCAGCCAGTGTCTTTATTAAAATAATTACGCGCCATTTTTACAAAATTATACCCGTGCTGATCGCTTTTGTCAATGCCCACCAGCGTAGCGCCAAGAATAGAACCCAGCACGGCCAGCCCTTCGTGGGCTTCGGCATTTTTGGCTGCGCCCTGCCGGATATCGCCGAGCGCGGTATAAATACCAAAAGTAGATTGATCGAGGTTGCGCTTGTTCGGGTCGAGCCAGATGAATGGCAAAAACACCCCTTTCTGCGAGAAGTCATAAATGTAGGCGTCAAACTCCTTCGCGGTTTGCTCCCAGTCCTTCATTTTGTAAGGCTTGGGCTGATTGGGCATGCCGGCTACCCGGGCAATTTCTACCTGCTCCACCGGCGGTGCGGTGGGCTCAAATGGCTCCGGCGTGGTTTTACAAGCAAAAAACAAAATTGATAAAATACTGATTACAAATAGGTTAGTTGATTTCATTTTTTTATTTTAATCTCCGGTATTAAATGGGTTCTTTCAGAATAGCGGGCTCCTGCTCTTCAGCGGCTTCTTTATCCCAGGATGGATCTTTCAAAATGGATTTTGCAACAAAAATAGACAGGAACTGGATGCCGGCAATTACCAGCAACGCATAGCGCAAAGCCACGTCATCACTGACGTAGCGTGCCAACAGGATAAACATTCCGCAACCAAACAAGCGCCCAACATAAAGCCCCAGTTCATGATTAAAAATGTAAGCAAATTCGTTGCGTTTTTCTTTTGCAGCCACGATATCGATCACGCCCAGTTGGATCGGGAAGTAAGCTATATCCAGCAGCGGGCGTGCAAAGATCAGACAAACGACAAACAGAATAACCCCCAGCGAAGAATACATGCCGGCGTTGAAAACTGCGCCCAGCAGGAACAAACTCAAGCCCGCAGCAAAAATGCCCAGGCGATGCTTGGGTTTGGTCACCCGTCCCAAGATATACAACATGATTGCCGAGAGAAATGCGCCAATGGATTGGATCAAGCCCAGTTCGCCTTCTTCGCCCACCAGTTTCATGATGAGCATAACCGGCGCCGTCACGATATAGCCCTGCGCTACGCCTTTTAATGCTGAGAGTTGCAGCATTTTATTCCAGAGCTTATCAAATTTTAAAAACAGGAAAGGTGCTTTTTTTGGATTGGTAAACTGCCCGCGATGCACCAGAATAGAAGCCAGAATGGTCAAAGCAAATACGACGCCCGTCAGGATGTAATAAGCCACATTCACATTTCCGCCAAACCAGCCCTGCTTTTCGGTGGTGGCAATGAATGCGCCAACTATAAAAGGCACAACTATAAAGGTTAACGTATAAAAAAAAGTTTCTATGCCGTAATAATAATTGCGGTTTTCATCTTTAGTGGTGTCCAGCGCCAGATAATCACGGTTTGCCCAGAAAAAGCCGTAGGACAAGCCCATAATCAACCCGGCGGCGAATACCCCAAAGGTATCGAGTTTGTCCAGTAGCATCATGGCGGTCATGGAAATACCACTCAGCAGCATTCCAAAGGAATAAAGCCGGGAAATGTGAAAACGATTGAGCAGAAAGCCGTTGATCATAAAAGTAGCCGGGATACCGGTATAAAGCGCCAGCTGAAATACCACCACCAGACTTACATCCGAGGAATTGCGCATGATGTACGCACCGATGAACAACTCAATGATCGGCAGCACCAGTGCATAGATCAGGTTGGTAAGGAGCAGCATACGCATACCCAGCGGGTGCGACATAAAAAATTCAAATTCCCGTGTTATTTTGTTGATCATTTTTTCGGTGTTACTGATCCCGTTGAATCCTTAAATACAAGGGAACCATGTGATGATAAATTTCAGGATAAAACTTTCAAACCGGATAATATCTTTTCAATAGACAATTTTGCACCGCAAATTACTTCATCGGATGCGCCATAGTACATGGTAATTTCGTCACCGTTCACGAGGTGTCCGTTGGTAAAGACCACATTGCCAAAAAAACCGGTCTTTTCGTAGGCTGCTTCGGGCTCAAAAATAGGGTCGTACGAACGCGCCAGCACCTTAGTTGGGTCTTGCAAATCCAGTAAAACGGCGCCCAGACAATAACGATTATCGCTCGTAGCGCCGTGATAAATTTCGAGCCAGCCTTCTTCGGTTTTGATGGGCGCAGCCCCGGCCCCAATGCGGGCGCTGTCCCACATGCCTTCCCGGGTATGCATAATGCAATGGTGCTCCCCCCAGTGCGTCAAGTCGTGAGAAGTTGCGATCCAGATGAAGTTACCGCCGATGTCCGTCCCGGAAGGGCGATGCAGGCAAACGTACTTGCCATTAATTTTTTCTTCAAACAGGGCACAGTCTTTATTATGCGGAGAGAGGATCATGCCTTTTCGGTGAATGATACGCCAATCTTTTGTACTCATCAAGCCAACGCCCACGCCACTTTCAGACACCTGAGTATATGTCATATAATAAGTATCACCCATGCGTGCAACGCGGCAATCTTCGATTCCGAAACGCTCCAGTTTTCCCTGCCCGAAGATTTTGGTGGGCCGGTCATCCGGTTCGTAGAAATGCACCCCATCGTCGCTGCATACCAGCCGCAAATGGGAAATGGTGCTGAGATAAGTGATGCCTTTGTAACGCACGTAGCGGGCATCAGAAAGGTCCACACCGGGATCGTTGGTATCAAATTTCATAATTTCCAGTCCACCATGATCTTGTAATACCGGAAAAGAAACAATGCCTTCTTGCTGCACCGGACGTTCGGCTACGCGCACGATCAACCAGGTTTTGCCTTCAAATGAAAACACTCCAGGATTCAACACACATTCCACCACCAGTCCATCATGACTAGGCAAAATATCCTGAGTGGTAAGTATTGGATTTTGTGGAAATCTTTTAGCCAAAACTGACATTTTTTACCAGCTATTTAACTCCATTACATAAGATTCCAGGGTTTCATTATAACAATGAAACAAAAGCATTAAAATCATGATACAATGGAAAAATGAATAAAAGCAAGGCTCCGAATATTTACTCATCTTCAGAGCCCTGCTATTGATCTTGAAAAATTATTGCTTGTAAAATTTCAAAGCACCCAGGTTTTTACCGCCCAATACGAAATTGAGGTAGTAATTTCCGGTTTGATACTTGTGCACATCAATCGAGAACTGATCCAGTGGTAACTCATTCTTATCAAACTTGATGGCATCCACCTGTCTGCCGCTTACGTCGAATACGCGGAGCAGCAAAGGCTGGTTATTGGTCAGTGCATGTTCGATATACAGTTTGTCGGTTGCCGGGTTTGGATAAGCAATTTTTATATACTTTCTCAATTCGGCGCTCAAATGATTGTCTGTGCCGGTCGTTCCGGTCGAGTACAAATTCGCGATTTCCGCAGCAGTAAGCGCTTTGTTGTAAATTTTCACCTCATCCAGCGCGCCAATAAAATACTGCCCGCCTTCGATCGGATTGTTGCCCATGCCCAATGGGCGGTTCGTACTGTTCAGCGTACCTACCACCGGCTTGCGATTTGCTTCTATGCCGTCCACGTAGATAATATCATTTGCTCCATCGTGCACCATGGTGACATACCACCAGAAGCCTTGCGTTAGCTCATTTCCATCACCCGAATCCATATCAGAAATGAAGTTGGGGAATTGAGCGTTTTTACTGTTGGTCGTCCAAACGATCTTCAGGTGCTGTGGCAAGGATATTTTCCAGCGCTGATTCCAGTGACCAAAGTCAAGCACATAAGCCTCGGCATCGCTCAGGTTGCGACCATCCACCCGAATCCAGAAGCTGACCGTAGTAAAATCAGAAATCAATTGTACGGCATTAGCTGCCAGAACGGAGTCACGGTCACCATCAAACTTGAGGGCCATACCACTTGCATTGGGTCGGTTTGCCACCGGTTCGAAGACAGGATTACCACCGATAACGCCGTGATTTGCGTAAGGCGTAGCGTCGTTGGCATTGCCTTCAAATGGATACCAGGCCACCAGGCCAGGCTCGCCCGCGTCAATTTCCGGTTCGGTTTCTATCAAAATATCAGCTATCTCAGAGTTATTGCCAGCAGCATCAAAAGCATATATTTCAAAGAAATAAGCAGTTTCCGGGTCAAGTCCCCCGATGAATACGGAAGTACTATTACCAGCCAGCGTATCGAATACAATACCGTCCACGAGTACTACATAACCGGCCACCTGGCGATCATCGATTGAAGGTTCCCAGGAAAGTACAACTGAATTGGAACCGGCATCTGCGGTCAGGTTGCCCGGAGCCGACGGAGCAGTTACATCTGGCGTAGATTCTTCCCCGGTGGTCACGCGCAGGGTCGTTCTGCTTGATTCGTTTCCAGCGGCATCTACAGCCGTTACGCCAAAAACAAATTCGGTGAGCGGTGTCAGTTCCAGCAAAGCCAGAGAGGTATTAGTAGTGGTTGCAATTTTAGCGCCATCCTGGAAAACATTATATCCTGTCACGCCGACATTGTCGGTGGAAGCCTGCCAGTTGAGCGTTACGTTATTGAAAGTCACCGTAGCGGTCAGGTTCAGAGGAGCCGTGGGCGCCTCGTCGTCTGGATTGATGGGCACCTGCGATTGCGCAGCGTACAAATCAGCAACTTCCTGGTCGGTCAAAGCACGGTTATAAACCTGCACTTCATCCAAAGAGCCATTGAAATAGGAACCACCATCAATTGGATTGTAGCCCATTCCAAAAGGATGCATGGTGCTGTTCAGGGTACCTCCCACTGCTTTGGACGCTACCAGCGCACCGTTGATGTAAATTTTATCGTTGGTTCCATCATGGGACATCACCACGTGCGTCCAGACGCCTTCTTGCAATTCATTACCATCGCCGCTATCCATATCGGAAATACCGGAAGTCGCATTGGTAGTCCATACGGGCTTGCCGTGAGGCGGTAAAGAAATTTTCCAGCGCTGCTGCCAGCCGCCATGCGAAAGAAGATAGTACTCGCCGGTGCCCGGTAGTGCATTGACATTGACCCAGAAACTCACCGTAGTGTAATCGGTATTCAATTGTGGTGAATTGGCCGCAGTAATTTCATCATTTACTCCATCAAAAGCATACGCTTTATTCGCCTTATCAAACCGGTCGTCGCCCAACTGAGCGCCGCTTACTTTGGCATTATTGGTGAAAGGTGTTACGTCGTTGGCATTGCCGTCGAACGGATAGTAAGCCACCAACTCATCCGGATAGGATGGAGCCATGTTTTGGGCAGCGTACAAATCGGCAATTTCCTGGTCAGTTAAAGCGCGGTTATAAATCAAAATATCGTCGAGCGAGCCATTGAAATAATTGCCGCCATCAATCGGGTTGCTGCCGATGCCCAGCGGGTAATTGGTGCTATTCAAAGCGCCGGCCACATCTTTTTCATTCGCCAAAGCACCATTGATAAAGATTTTATCCTTGGTACCGTCGTGCACCATTGCTACGTGCGTCCAGGTTCCAACCGGCAATGCATTGCCATCGCCCGAATCCATGTCGGAGATACCGCTTGTGGCATTCGTTGTAAATACGGGCTTGCCGTGACCCGGCAGCGAAATTTTCCAGCGCTCCTGCCAGCCGCCATTCGACAGCAAATAAGCTTCACCCTGCGCCGGAAGCTCGGCTACATTTACCCAAAAACTCACCGTTGCAAAGTCTGAATTTAAAGCGACAGAATTTGCCGCTATGATAGAATCGGCGCCGGAAAAGCTGTAAGCATTGGCAGCGTAACCGAAGCGGTCGGCAGCAGGCGTAGCGCCCCCAACCCAGCCGTGATTGCCAAACAGCGTGGTGTCATTCGCATTTCCGGCAAACGTATAAGCCGCTACCAGATCGGTGGCAGCCGCGCCGGAAGTCGATTGCGCCGTGTATAAGTCGGTGATTTCCTGTGCACTCAGGGCATAATTGTAAATTTGAACCTCATCCAAAACGCCGTCGAAATAATTGCCACCGTCAATCGGGTTGTAGCCCATGCCCAAAGGTTTGGTCGTACTGTTCAGCGTTCCTGCCACCGCCTTGGAGTTTGCCAAAGCGCCATTCAGATAGATCATATCATTGGTACCGTCGTGCACAAACACCACATGTGCCCACTCGCCTTCCTGCAACTCGTTTCCATCGCCGGAGTCCATATCCGAAATACCGGAGCTGTTGTTCGTCGTCCAGACGGGCTTGCCGTGGCCGGGCAGCGAAATTTTCCAGCGCTCCTGCCAGCCGCCGAAGGACATCAGGAATGCCTCACCCTGTGCAGGCAGGTTATTCACTTTCGCCCAGAAACTTACGGTGGTATAATCGGAATTCAGTTGCGCAGAATTTGGAGCAGTAATTTCAGAAGAAGCGCCGTTAAACGAATAAGCGCTGAAGCCAAAGCCAAAACGATCAGTCGTTGACGTCACATCGGTCGGCACAGCGTGGTTGTTGAAATTAGTTGCATCTTGGGTATTGCCATTAAAACCGTAATTCGCGACCATTCCCTGAGCAAAGTTCGGCGCGGTGCTTTGTGCTGTGTACAAATCCGCGATGGTTTGTGCATCCAGAGCTTCTCCAAAAATCAGCACTTCATCCAGTGCGCCTTTGAAAAATAGTGCTCCGCCGATTGGATCGTAGCCCATGCCCAGCGGATTGGTCGTACTGTTCAGCGTACCGGCTACGGCCTTTGAGTTTGCCAAAGCGCCATTCAGATAAATCAAGTCGTTGGTGCCATTGTGAACAAAAGTCACATGCGCCCAAACGCCTTCCTGCAAGGCATTTCCATCGCCGGAGTCCATATCCGAGATGCCGGAACTGTTATTGGTCGTCCAGACGGGTTTGCCGTGACCGGGCAGTGAAATTTTCCAGCGCTCCTGCCAGCCACCGAAAGACATCAGGAATACTTCGCCTTGTGCAGGCAATTCATCCACGCGTACCCAGAAGGCAACGGTCGTATAATCGGAGTTCAAATGGGCCGCGTTAGGTGCGAGCAGAAAACTCTGGGTTCCGTCAAATGCGACCGCGCTATTCGCCAGCCCAAAGCGATCCTGGGTAAGCGCAGCGCCATTCGCGGAAGCGTCATTGCCATAACTGGAGGCATCTTTCAAATTCCCGGAAAAAGGATAGGAAGCTACGGGATCCTGAGCCCGTGCAACGCCTACTGATATTAACAGCAAGCCTAAAATGAGAGAATAGACAGTTGGTATAGTCAATTTCATAAAAATATGGTTTTTAGTGTGTTAGGAATGTTGTTCTAGTTCATTGTTTTACAAATCGTGTAGTGCTGTTCATATGCTGCGTTGTAATAGTTATCAAATAAAATCCTGTTTTCCAGCTACTTGCATCAATTTCTATTATCTGGGTTCCTGGTACAACTGCTCTTGTTGCTATTCGCTGTCCATTGATATTGTAAATAGAAATAACCGCTGCATCTGGTAATTCGGAAAACCGGACATTCAGTTTTTCACGTACCGGATTGGGCATTAAGTTGATTGTATATTGCTGATTATTAATATTTTCCACTGAAGTCGTCAGGCTTTCATTGTATAAATTTTCCACTGCTTCCGGGGTCAGGGCATAGTTAAAAACCTTGACTTCGTCAATTACCCCACGAAAGTTGTAATTCGCATCGCCAGGCAACATTTGCCCGATCAGAAAATCAAGCGAAGTCTTGCGTATTTTTCCGGATAACTCTTTGTAACTCTGCAACTTACCATTTAAATAAAGCAACATTAGTTTACCATCATAAGTCGCAGCCACATGATAAAAACGGTCTTCCTCCAGGTTAAGGTCAGAGTCGAGATCGCGAATCGTGCTGGTAGAATTGATCGTCCAGCGGATGCGTCGCTCGGGGATGATGGAAATTTTCCAGCGGTTTTGCCAACTCCCATGTGAAATGATAAACGACTCACGATCAGGCAATTGGTCGGCATTAAACCAGGTACTCACGGTGATCGCATCTTCTACGTTCAGGATGGAGGCGCTGGGAACGCTGATGCGGTCATTCACACCATCGAAAAAATAAGCACTATTGGCATTGCCAAACTGATCTGTATTTAATCTTGCCCCAAAAACCGAACCGTGAAGGTTGTTGCCGCTGGCATCATCGGCGTTGCCCGAAAAAGGATAATACGCAATCAGATCGCCGGTTGTAGCTGCAAAATCCTTGACCAGAATGGTTGTGGAAGCCTGCGCTGAAGCATTTTTATCATCCCGGACCGTCACGGTAATTTCATACACGCCTTCCGTGGACGGAGCCATCCAACTCACGGTATTGCCGGTTCCGGTGATCGTGCCGCCGGTCACCGTCCAGGCATAAGTCAGGGGATCTTCATTGGCATCGGTCGCACTGACGGAGAGTGCCAGTTCGCCGCCGGGAGCTACGTAACCCTCACCTTTGCTGATTTCCAGGATTTCGGGCGCCTGATTGATCTCGGCGACAATTTTGAGCTCTAACACCGCCGTATCTCGTTGATCGTTTTCATCTGATACCATTACCTGAATCTCATAATCACCTTCGGCATCCTCGGCATGCCAGAAAATTTCAGCACCTGTGCCACTGATCGTGCCGCCGCTTGCGCTCCATACATAGGTCAGATTTTCCGAATCCTGATCGAATGCTTTTGCAAAAACCCTGACGGAATCGCCGGTTTCAACTTCAGTTCGTACCGCCCCAAGTGCCTGAATACGAGGCTTGTAATTAAAAACATTCGCGGTTTGCATATAATCGACCACCACACCATCTATCCGCATTCGATTTTGATCGAAAGTGATAGCTCCACCTGCCGGCGCAAGTACCACTATGATCGCCGCATCGGCTGGGATCGTCAGTTCTATAGTGCCGTTTACGCCATTTTGTAAAAAACTTTCGGAAAGGGTTTCGTAAATGTCCACCAGTTCTTCCCCAACTGAAAATTGCACGGTTTGTGCGGTATTGTAAGGATTGTAAAACAAGTAAGTTGGATAAGCCGCATCCCGGAAAAAGTCCGTTTTCAGCAAGTCAATTTTCAGGATTTTATCCACGTTCGTTTTTTCAAGCATAGCGCCCAGATAACCGATGGAAGAAGTGCCGTACAAAGCCAGATTCGTCTCCGCCCAGCCGCCGCGCAGCGCATCGCCGGTGGAAAAAGGCGACTTACCTTCCCATTTTTCCCGCAGTGCTTCATAACCAATTACACGATTGGGATCGTTTGCATCCGACCAGCCCGAAGCATCCTGCAAAAAACCTGGCAAAAACCCTGGATAAAATAGTCTTGTCGCATTCGCCAGATTGAGTATCCATTTGCCGATCGCCCGCGCAAAACGCTTGTCGTAGCGCAGCATGGGTGCGAGCGCCGCCGCCTGTTGTACACCATTAAGCTGGAACGCGTAATCGTTGCCATTGTCGTTTGCCTCGCCAACCAGTCCCGACACATCAAAGCCATTCCAGCGCCCGACGATGGTGCCCCAGCCGCGCAGAAAACCGCGATCAAAGGACCAGTTGACCATTTTCTCAATATCATAATTTGTGCCCAGCTCGGCATTCATTTTGGCGGCCACGCAGGTACCATAAGGCAGTTGCAACTCGTAAGAAGGATTCGTGTTCCACTCATTCAAAAACTCGATGCTCCATTCGGCCGCCTTGAGATATTCTGGATTGCCGGTTTTTTTGTAGGCGTGATACAATACCCAGGCATAAGCGCCGGCAGCTTCAGGCTCCTTCACACCATTGGGATTAGGCTGCATGGTCAGAAAATCGAAGGCACGATAATTCATAAATGCCGGTGACCAGGGCGCATCGTTGCCCCCCAGGGCCCGCACCGATTGCGCAAAACGATCGGCTACACTGGTGAATTGAAACTCATAATCGCCGATATTCGGATACAAATCATACAACTGGTAAAAAAAGACATTTGGCATCAGATCGTACCACCAATCACCGCCGCTGCCGCTGCTCACGCCGTTTAAATAGATCAGATGACCATTGTTTTTATTAAAAAAATCCTGGCTCATCAGCACCCAGTTTTGGCCGTAGTGATTGGTTTTATCTACGCCGACAAGGGTAGCGCCCACGAGCGAGGGCAGTACATTGATGGCTTCGTTGCTGGAAGTGCGATTTGTTCCGACATAAGTCACGAGTTCAAATCCCGGATTCTGAGGATAATTTGTACCATTATTTTTTAATGTAATAAGTGGTAAATATTGTCCGGTTTTATTTACATCATACACAAAATCATTATACTGAACTGCTACCTCCCGCCAGTCGCGTACATTGTATGGCGAAGGCTGATTGGGCATTTGCTCGATACGCGGCACATTGATCTGCGCCACCTGCCCGATCATTATATCTGTCAATAATATTGAAAAGAGAAAAGTAAATAATATACTATTATATCGCATCATGTAATTCATTTCATTTTATTACAACGATCCTCGTCGTCGGTACATTAATATCCCAGATTTTGTACAAGGCTCGGATTCAAATCAATTTCGGTTTGCGGAAGCGGAAAAACCTCGTGTTTGCCTACTTTAAAGCCTTCGATACGTTTGTCGGCGATGCCCCAGCGCACCAGATCAAAAAAGCGGTGCATTTCAAAGCCCAGTTCCACGCGGCGTTCGTGCCGGATGGCATCGAGCATTTCCTGCTGGCTGGTGGTCGTCACCTGGGGTAATACCGTTGCCGGGTTGGCGGCCATCGCGCGGGCGCGGGCACGTACGGTTTCCAGGGGCACTTGCGCTTCGGTAACTCTTCCCAGTTCGGTCAGGGCTTCAGCTTCCCAGAGCAGCACCTCCGCATAGCGAATCGCACCGTAATTAATATCGCCGTCCGCTTTTTGTGTGACAACAGAATCCGATTGTAAATACTTCACCGGGCCGTAGCGCGTGGATGAGAAAGAAGGTTTGTAAATCAGTTCGAAATACTTGTCGTTATTGATCGCCACATTCCAGCGCCGGCGCGGGTCGCCCGGTTCAAATTCATCCAGAAAATTCTGGGTTACTTCCGCAAAGCCGTAGCCTTCACCATATTTCCGGGAACACCACCATTGATTGAGGAAATTACCAACGCCCAGTTCCAGATTGGCATGCTGGATTTCCCAAACCGATTCGCTGTTGTTCTGGGTTTCCTTTCTGAAGTTGTCGCCATAATCGGGCACCAACGCATAGACATTCAGTGCTTTCACCTTTTGTACATACTCGAGCGTCTTATTCCAGTCCTTCTGGTATAAATTTGTTTTTGCGGCAAGCGCAAAAGCGGCGCCTTTGGTGGCACGCCCTACATCTGCGCCGGCGTATTGCACGGGCAACAAGGAAGCCGCCCGTTCGCAATCCGCCACGATTTGAGTGTAAATAGTGGTTTTAGGTGTTTTCGGAATTTTTAATTCATCCGGCGGGGTAATTTTCAGCAGCAGGGGCACATCGCCAAAAACCTGGGTCAGCCAGAAATAGTAGAAAGACCTGAGAAACAAGGCTTCACCGATGATTCTATCCTTCAAAGCCGCATCCATTTCGATGCCTGGCACTTGCTCCAGCACGGTATTGCATTGTGTAATACCCGAATAATTCAGCCGCCAGAAGTCGTTCAATTCCTGCGTTCGCGGGGTATAAGTAAGAAAATCCATTTCCACGATCCCCGGGCGCGAGCCATCACCGCCGGCCACTGCATCATCGGAAGTAACCACTCCCATGGCCCAGTAGAAATTGCTGTTATTATTGTTGAACAAAAGCGGCTCATAGGCTGCATTGATGGCAGATACAGCGTCTTCAGCGTTTTGGAAAAACGAACCGGCATCGAGCCTGCCCAGCGGATCTTTATCCAGTATATCTTCGCATGAAGCAAAACTCAAACCAAGAATTATGATATATGCTAACTTTTTCATTTTCAATATTTTTTATCTATAGAATCGTTTTCATTTGATGATTTGGCGTAATTTCAAAAATCGAGCCGAACGCCGGCAGTATAAATACGCGGTGCGGGTACGGTTCCCCAGTCAATGCCGACAGCCAGGTCGGAAGAGACATTAAAGCCCCGCGTATCATTTGTATTTGCCTGAATTTCAGGGTCTAACCCAGGATATTTGGTAAATGTAAACGCGTTTTGTACCGAGAGGTAAACCCGCAGTCCGCCAATGGCGTTGGTTTTGAGCAATTCTTTAAAATTGTAGCCAAGTGTAATATTCCGGATACGGAAGTACGAGCCGTCTTCCAGGAAACGCGTAGAAACGCGGCGGTTGCCGTTGCGGTCGTCCACGCTCACTTTGGGGATGTCTGTATTGGTGTTGGTGGGCGTCCAGCGATTGAGAATTTCGCGGTACGAATTGAAGCCGCGTGATTGCGTTTCGTAAGCAAAGTTACCAAAGAGGAAATAAACGTCATTGCCTTGCACGCCTTGTCCCAGAATGGAAAGATCAAAATTTTTGTAGGCAAAATTAGCCTGCAAGCCGTAGTTGAAATCCGGGAAAGGATTGCCCAGATGTGCCCGGTCTTTATCGTCAATCACATTATCGCCATTGATGTCTGCAAATTTTACGTCGCCGGGGCGCGTGTCCACGCTCTGGAAAGGGCTGGCGTCAATTTCTTCCTGACTCTGGAAAATGCCTTCCATTTTGTACAAAAAGAAGGAACCAATCGGGTAACCCGGCTCGGTTCTGGTGATCGGACCATCGGAAAGCCCAAAACCGCCGAGGATCGGCTCGCTGTCAGCCAGCGACAATACTTCATTTCTGATGGTGGCAATATTGGCGTTGATGCTGTACTGAAAATCTCCGATGCTGTTTTTATAAATGATCGCCAGTTCCAAGCCTTTATTTTCAACCTCTCCGGCGTTTACAAACGGCGGATTCTGCGCGCCGCCCGCCTGCGGAATCGGCACTCGCACCAGAATATCGGAGCTTTTCTTTTCGTAATAATCGGCAATAAAAGATAAGCGATCCTTAAAGAGACTGAACTCCAGTCCGAAGTCAAGTTGAGTCGTCGTTTCCCATTTGATATTCTGATTGCCGGTTTCCACTACCCTGGCGCCGGTAACAATCTGATTTCCAAATACATACACTCTTTGTCCCGTAGCTACCAAAGAGCTATAAGGATAAACTCCGATTTCCTGGTTGCCCAATTGCCCCCAACTGGCGCGCAGTTTCAAACTCGAGATGAAATCTGCATTGGCAAAAAAAGGCTCGTTGGACACATTCCAGGCAACCGACACCGATGGGAATACGCCGTAGCGATTATCGCGCCCGAAACGGGAAGAACCATCGCGGCGTACGGCAGCATTGATCACGTAGCGATTGTCGAATGTATAACCTACCTGTGCGAAGTAGGATAGCAAAGCCCATTCGGTTTCAACGCCGGAAACGCCCACATTGCTGATATCTTCGGTGACGCTGTTGTCCAGATAGCGGAACAGCGGATCAGTGCGGAAAAAATTATTCGCAGAAGCGCCCAGATAATTGGCTTTATTTTGAATAGCTTCCATGCCCAGAAGCCCGGAAACACGGTGCTTGCCAAAGTTTTGGTTATAATTCAACAGGTTATTCCAGATCAGGTTTTGTTCGAATACGCGCCCTTCACTCAGGGAAGAAGGATCGTAAATAGCGGCAGACAGCCGTTCCTTGAACAATTTTTCATTTTGGAAAAAGAAGTCCCCGCCGAGGTTGGTTCTGAAACTCAAGCCCTTGAGAATTTCCCAGTCCACATAGACATTCCCGAAAATACGGTAGCGCTGCTGGTTCCAATCAGTGGCATCAATAAAAGCAAGCGGATTGGCATTGCCATCTCCAAAAAGCATGGGGTCGCCCAGTTCGGTGGACGTGTTGATGTATTGACCATTTTCATAGCGAATCGGGAAAACCGGCGCCGCGATCAGCGCGTAGCGAATGCCGCTCAGTTCGTTGCCGGGGCCGGCGCCATCGCCCGAACTGCCAATGATATCACGATCGGTGAACGAAAGCACAATGTTATTTCCTATTTTAAAACGGCTTTTGCCGCCGATCTCTCCATTCAGACGCAGGGTATATTTTTCAAAACCCTGACCGCGATAAATGCCCTGCTGGTTGAGGTATTCACCGAGCACGTAATATGTTCCACCATCGCCGCCGCCGGTAGCGCTCAGCGAGTATCTTTGAATGGGCGCTGTGCGGAATACCTCGTCGAGCCAGTTCACATCGGGCAAAGTGTCCAGAATAGCCGGATTGTAAGTTTCCAATTGGCGCCGCGGATCGCGCAGGGTATTGGCATTGGTAATGGCTTCATTGCGGATGGTCAGATATTCTTCGGCGTTGAGCAATTCCGGCAGGCTAAAAACTTCCTGAAAACCGGTGTACGCATCAAAAGTAAATTGAGGTTTGCCTGCCTTACCTTTTTTGGTAGTAATGAGAATCACTCCATTAGCAGCGCGGGAGCCATAAATGGCAGCAGCTGCGCCGTCTTTTAATACCTCAATAGATTCGATATCATTGGTGGAAAACATATTGATATTGCCCGTCGTGGGTACGCCATCGATAATAAAAAGCGGATTGTTATTTCCGAGCGTTCCCGCCCCCCGAATACGCACCGCGATGTCATCGCCCGGTGCGCCGGTTGCTTGTGTCACCTGCAAGCCCGGTACTTGTCCTTGCAAGGCCTGATCCACGCCCAACACCTGAAGTTTCTCGATATCTTTGGCTTTTACCGAAGAAACCGCGGCAGAGATATCGCTCTTGATTTCTTTTTTATATCCAATCACCACAACATCTTCCAGCATCTGCGAAGCGGGATCAAGCGTAATATTGACAGTGGTTTTACCTTTTATAGCCACTTCTTTCGTTTCATAACCCACATAGCTGAATACCAGCACTGCATTGGCATCTACATTTAGATTATAACTACCGTCGATGTCGGAAACCGTGCCATTAGTGGTGCCCTTTTCCAATACATTCACGCCAATCAGCGGTTGCTGATCTTCCGTGCCGGTGATGATACCGGTGACCGTGATCTTCCCTGAAGGTTGTTGCGCAAAGAGCAATCCTGCCTGAAGCAAGAGCAATAAGGTGGTAATAAAATATGGCGTAGCCAGGTGTTTTGTAAATGATAGCCCTCTCATGAGTGTAATGTGATTTATCTGGTTTAGGTGAAGCCAGACACAAATTTCACTCATTCCACTTTTAAAATATCACTCCACGATACTTGAAAAATGAAGTAGAAATTTTTGCCTGATGCTTATTTGACAAAATTATACCTTTTTTAAATGGGGTATTAATACTTTGAAGCAAAAAAATGGTACTTTCGTGAAATGCCGTCCCAAACCAGCGATTTATTGCCCAAAAAAGATAAAAATGCAGATATACAGAGAAATCACACCTTTAAAAGAAACGGACGTTTTTGTCATTCTTGATTCGATCAACAATGGATTTGATTATCCCATCCACAATCATCCGGAATATGAGCTGAATCTGGTAATCAATATGTCGGGAACGAGAATTGTAGGCGATTCGACCGCGCGTTACTATGATTACGATCTGGTACTGCTTGGACCTTATCTTTATCATAAATGGGATGGCGATGAGGAACTACAGACCAACGGACAAAATTATCGGGTGATCACCATCCAGTTTGACCGGGATTTATTCAATTCACAACTACTTCAAAAACAACACTTTTATAAGATCCGAAAACTGCTGGACGATTCCAGCCGGGGCATCAAATTTCACGGGAAGACCTTTGAAGAAGCCAGCAAAAAAATGGTGGAACTCTCCAGGGAAAGCGGATTTGCCAGCGTGATAGAGTTTCTGAGTCTGCTCGATTTATTGTCAAAGTCTTCCGAAACGACTTACCTGGCCAGCGAAGGCTTCAACATTCAGGCTTTAAAATCAGATAGCAAGCGCATTCAGCTAGCCTATCGCTATATCCTGAAAAATTTTACCGACCATACTATCAAAATCGGCGATATTGCTCGGATGGTGAATATGAGCGACTCTGCTTTCAGCCATTTTTTTAGAAAATATAATAATAAGAGTTTTACGCAATTTCTAATCGACATGCGCATTGGCTATGCTTGCAAACTATTGCTGGACACAGATGAAACCGTCAACCAGATCTGTTTCAATTCCGGATTTAATAATATTACGAATTTTAATCGCTTATTTAAAAAATACCGCAATTGCACGCCCCTGGAGTATCGCCGCCGGTACAAGGAAAAAACAACCTTTGACTGGGCGAATCAAATCACGCCGTATCAGTTTTTACCAACCGGCAAAAATATACCCGATGCACCCAAACCAAAGCATTATGCAACTAAGCTCGTGCATTCATAAAAATAGCCCTGTTCAGGAAACTCAATTGTTTGTTCGACCTTATAAACTGATGCGGTGAAAGTCCGGTTATATTTTTAAAGCTGCGTATAAAATGAGACTGGTCGTAATAACCGTATTGATAAGCCAGATCTGTTAACCGTTGATTTTCTTTACCTTGGCAAATACCCAATAAAGCCTGATTGAAGCGGATAATATTCCCGTATGTTTTGGGGCTGAGTCCAACTTTTTCCTTGAACTTTTTCTCCAGCGTACTTTTTTCTACAAAAACCGCCTGCCGAATTTTATCAATCGAAATATTGCCATTATTTAGCTCAATCAGTTCAACCGCTCGTTCCAGGGGCAAATCAACAGATTGTTTGACCGGTAACATCCGGGATAAAAATTTTTCGAGTGCCCGAATTTTCTCAAATATGGAGGTAGCTTGGAAAACATGCTCTTCCATTTCATCGGAAATACCCGGAAATACATATTTCAAGGGCGTAAAACCCAATAAATCCGTCATGCAAATTCCACAGAGATAGTACAAACCATAGGGTCGGAAGCGCACGGCTAAGACAGAAATTGGCGGCTCATGGGTAATTCTGACACTTTTAGCTCCCTGAAACGCAATGCCTGCGGGCAATACTTTTTCTGTAAAGGCTTTGCCGTCATTCTTTCTCTGGTAGGGATTTTGCAGACTGAGAATCAAGCTCGGAGCACCGTCCGGCAAGCACAGTTCTGCATCAAAAGAACGATCAGATTGCAAATACCAATAGCAATCCACGTATTTTTTGAGTCGAAAAGATGGAGATACAACCCGAAGTTCTTGCATGAGCGTTTAAGGAAACCCTTTATTCAAGGGAACGTGCAAGTTGTCAAAGTTGTGCCTGAGTTAGAATTTTTTTGTAAAAAAGGCAGTTTTCTCCAAATAAAAACTTGAATTAATGTACCAATAATCAACTCCCCAAAGGCTTCACTTTTGGTTATTACCTCATGTCTCCATTTTAATACAGTTCCTTATTTTTTAATCGAAACAGTTCTTACAAAACGGCTTCCATAAGCAATGGCTCTGTAGCCGCCACTCCAGGCGCCAAAATGCCGATGTGCTACTGGGCTATGCGGATTCATATTGCTATGTACCATTTCGTATTCATAAAAGCCGCCCCCACGATAGCCATAACCTCCTGTTTCTTCAATGCCCAAGGGCCAATCCTCGTTGGTAGCTTTACCTTCGTATCGGGTCAAACGCCCATCGCCATGTGTACCCTGAAAAGCTCTACCCTTTGGATGCCCTATAGAAATGACTCTTTCCCAGAGGCTACCTGCCAAATCCATTACCCAATAGTACGAAGCGCCGAAAATGCCTCGGTTAGAATCATTGAGCTGACTTTCATCCCAGCCGTTTTTATAAACTAAATCGCCAACCTCGTTCACATATCGTTGAAGCTGTTGTTTAGAGTTGGTACCCCAGTTAAATTCTCTGGGATGTTTGGGTGGCTGCGATCCTCGGCTGGCTTTGGTATATTCCAATTCTGTCATAGGTCTCAAGCCACTCCAATCAGCGAAAGCCATAGCATCATCCCAACTCAGGAAATTACATGGTCTTTGCGGTGCTTCTGCTATATAACGATCTTCGATAATACTTATCGTACCGCGCCCGGAATAATACCCCTTGCCACCAAAATTGTTTCTGGTCTGACTGTGTACCCCAAGAGAATTCAAAAAAGCAGCGTATTCTCCTTGTTTGAGCTCATATTTCATCATATAAAACGCCTGAACACCTTTCGGGAAAGCAGCGGGAATCGGACCTTGCGCATCCCCTTCAAATTCGGGCTCATTGGCATGATAGTATAATTTTCCTGTTGCCGGGCTAATCTCTATTTCGCTGTTTTCATTTTCTATTTTGTAGAAACCGTCGTATTGCCCATGTGCATCAGATTTAAAAAGCATCGCGGCAGTATTCACTAAAGTTGTATCGAGATCACCAACATAAAAAGCACCCTCCGGAATGAATACCATTTCGATAGCATATACATTCAAGTGTAAATCCCAAACAGTGATATTTTGATTGGAAAAAATACTGGTATCCAATGTCACTTCCATTGTCCAATGCACATTGCCTCTATAAGTTTTATCAGGATGTACAAATAAGCCAAATAAATCATCAGAAGTTTGAATCAGGGGGTCCGGTGCATTTTGAATATGGTTCATCAGCATCTTATGGTTTGTCGGCGCGATTTTGGCGGGAATGGAATATTGATATCGCGGCGGTACCTGATACCGAAAAAACACCCAGGCAGCATCATAGTTTTTTGTATTATGCCAGGCATTTTCCCATTTTAGTTCAAATCTGGCGCGCAAAGACGTCGGCTTATCCGGCTCGTGCAGAAGATAAATATTGGAGACCGAAATATTAGTTGCTGTAGCAAAACCATTCATAATTATCAATGTACTTAAAATCAAAATCTTACGCATAATAAAATATTTTCAATTTTATTTATTGCCATTATTATTTCTACTTCTTCCCTTCCAGTTCTGCTAATCTTTCTTCAGCTCTTTTTAAATAAATCTGCTCCAGGTAATGATCTAATGCGGGGTCTGATGGTAATAAAGCAATAGCCTTTTTGAAAGCCTTTACAGATGCTTCTTTTTGATTTTGTTCGGCAAAAATGACACCTGTAGCATAGGCTGCCAAACCGGAATCTGGATAACTTTCTTCAAAGCGTTTTGCCCATTCCATTGCTTCTGACAAAGCTTCGGCACGTACAAGTATGGTCGCAAACTGAAAGTAAGTTCTGGCAGGAAACGGTTGTGTATCTTTTTGTTTCAGCTTGTCATGGAGCGACCGCACCATAGTAAATCCTTCATGTTGGAAAAGCTCGTTCAACTCTTTGGAATCCGGCGGTTTGGGTAGCGCCGGGTATTCTTTGATGCGGAACATCTTACTCGGTACGCCGTTTACTTCAGGAGTTTTTGCTAAAAATGCATGTCCATCTACATCCCGTTGAAGATGTGCCGATAAAAACGCTTTTACATAGCGTGTCACCCATTCGTAACTGGAAATGTAGTCCACTTTAGGGGTGCCAATTTCTTCAAAATTCCAGTCTGGAAAATACTGCCCAAATAAACCGTAATTGGTGAAATCCTGATGCCGCAGTTCGGGTGTTTCCACTGCATAACGCGGTGCGTGTTTGAATGCTTTAAATAAAGCCATATCATGATTCCAGCCATCAATCGAAATCCAGAATAACATCAATGGCACGTCAAATCTTTCTAAATTGAAATAAGGCATATTACGCAGTAAATTAAACCCCCAGGAGTCAGTGATACCTCCATCTAAACTGATAACCGCTTTTACGGCTGGATTGCGCAACTGGTAAGCCATAACCGACATTGCTCCATAGCTAATGCCAATCAATCCTATATTTTCAAAATCGGCGAAGGAAAGTTTTTTAAGCTCACTTACGGCAAACTCCATATCGCGCACTTCTGTTTCCAGCCCGGTTGTTTCCTGAAAATCAAAATCAACACTAAAACTGCCTAATACCGGGTAATTCACCACCACAAATCCATGGCTTGCCAAATATTCTGCCGTCACGCATACCTGAGGTGCATCCTGATGCATCAATAGTATGCAAGGAAATTTTCCATTGGCAGGCCTGGCATTTCGGATGGCTCGCATCGGTAAATTCAGAAGAAAAAGAGAATCAAAATATGGTTGATATTTCGGCACATAGCGGAAGAAAAACTGCTTTGCTTTCTGCCGTTGCGCTTCTCCAGATAGCTCAAAATCAATGGCTTTGCCCTCCAAAAGCAAATAATCATTTAAAGAAAGCTTTTCTTTTTGCTCCTTGTTTTCAGCCGGATACCAAATATTGATTTGCATAGCTCGACCCAATCGTTGAGCCTTTGATAGATCGTGTTGCTCTGTTAATGCCGGTCGGCTGAGATCATAAGTCATAATGGTTTGAAACCCGATATCATAGTGCCCTTGCTCTAAGCCACCCCACAAGTTTTGAGTCATGAGGGGTAAAGTAAAAATCAGATACCATGCTGTTATTAATATTTTTTTCATACTGTGCTTTGTTTGGCCTTTTACCAGGCTTTGGAATTAATGAGCAAGCCTAGTAAAAAAAGGTGTACAGTTGTTTCGAAACCAAGCCCTGGGGGCTACCTGTATTTAATTCGGGGTAAACAGATTAACGCGCTTTCCTAACCAGTCTCTGATTATATTCCAGGTAGTCGGCGAAAAACCGCTTTGCAAGTGGTATCGTGACAAAGGATTTCCTTCCGAAACCAAAAAGAAAGAGTGGTTTGCTTTTGAAATCAACTCGACCGTAGCATCGGGATTATCGCTGCTTTGTAATGCTCTTTTAATAATGGGAATATTAACATTTGGTACAACGTTATCATCTGCTTCACCGAACAGAGCAAGGGAGGGTTTGATAGGTTCCATCCATTTTTTACGCTTGGTAAAAACCTCCAGGTGCACCTGGTTTTTGTATGCAAAATTGAACAAGGCTTCAATGGATTCCCATACTGTTAAGTTGATGATAATAAGCGGATCGTCAAATGCTTCAACATCTGATGAATAGCCATTTTCTGATTGCAATCGCCAGACAAAGCCCGGTGCCTGATCTGCCGCTTCATTGACTGGTATTAGCTGTTTGACAAAATCTGCCAGTAAAGGATCTTCCAGCGGTGCTTTAAGCCTGGAAATATTGATTTGAGCCAAGTGACAGGAGTGATGATTCATAGTACAGACTTTTTGTAATGTTTATATTAAAAGCCTCTTAATCTGTATTTTATTATTTCAAATATCTGAATGAAAAGTTCCCTGAAATTGTAAAAATGCAGATTTCCGTATTTTTACAATCTCAGGTATCATATTAGATATATTTTTCAAAAAAATCACCTGCTATGAAAAGAAGAAAATTCAATCAAACGATTGCCAAGGCTGGTTTAATAAGTCTTTTGCCCTGGACAGGCGTTTTTTGTACAAATAAAAGTAAGCTAAATATTCTTGTGCTGGGCGGCACTAATTTTGTGGGTCCGGCAATCGTACAAGATTTGCTTGACAAAGGCCATCAGGTAACACTCTTCAATCGAGGCATTACCAATCCTCATCTTTTTCCTGAGCTGGAAAAAATACGCGGCAACCGGGAGGACGGTCTTCAAGGCTATGAACAATTGAAGGGTAAAAATTGGGATGTGGTAATTGATGTTTGGCCGGACAATCCTAATTTGGTGAAAGAAGCTATTCAGATGCTTAAATCGCATACAAAACATTATGCATTTATTTCGAGTATTGCAGTATATCAGGATTTTCGACAAGCAGGGCTTTCCGAAACATCGCCATTGCGGCAAGGCACGGAGTATGAACCTGATAATTACAATTTGAATAAAGTGCTGTGTGAAAAAGCAGTAGAAGCCAGTTTCCCCGGCAAGTTTACCATTTTGCGCCCCGGAGCAATCGTCGGAGAGAGAGATCCCGGCATCCCGTTTCCGTATCTGGCATCCAGAATTGCCTATGAACAGGAGATACTGGCGCCGGATTCCAATGATCCTGTTCAATTTGTTGACGTGAAAGATGTTGCCAGTTTTCTTACAAATTGCCTTGAAAATAAGCACATTGGTCATTTCAACGTAATAGGTCCCGAAAATACCTTTGGGTACAAGGATTTATTGCTGGAAATGAAGAAAACTCTTAATAATGATGTGCAAATTCACTGGATGGATAAGTCTTTCCTCATGGAAGAAATGAAGCTCGCTCCCTGGGTGCAGTTGCCTTTCTGGATTCCGCTGGAAGATGACCCCGAACCCGGATTTTATCAGATTAGGAATGCAAAAGCAATCGCTGCGGGGCTTACTTTCCGCCCGGTTCAAGAAACGATAAAGGATGCCATGAGGTATTTTGACCGAGCAGCATTCAAATATGGAGAAGGTGGTGGTATATCATTAGAACGAGAACAGGAAATTATCGAAATCTGGAAATGGAAAACAGAGTAAATTGCCTTTTTTAAACAAACCATTAAAACATGAAAATCAACCCGATATTTGCATTATTTTTGCTTGGAATGCTGGCATGTACTCAAACGAAGAAACCAGCAACAGGAATAGACTTGGAACAGGTCAAAGCCGAAGTTCGCCAGGCAGAAAAAGATTTCAACGACCTGGCCGCACGCGAGGGCGTGCCGACAGCCTTTCTTACTTTTGCTGCGGAAGATGCGGTACTCAATCGCAACAATCAGATTATCAAGGGTAAAGAAGCCATGAAAGCTTATTTTGATGCCGGCATTTTGCAAAATGTATCCCTGACCTGGGCGCCCGATTTTGTAGATGCGTCTGCTTCCGGTGATATGGCTTACACCTACGGCAAATACCAGTTCTCGGCGATAGACAGCACGGGGCAGGAAATCAAATCGGAAGGTATTTTTCACACCGTCTGGAAAAAACAAACCGACGGCAGTTGGAAATTCGTTTATGACTAATCTTGCAAAACAAGCAGCGGCACCTGACGTGGTCAGATGCCGCTTTCATTTTATATCTCCCCAATAATCTATGCCGCGTCTTTGAGTGCTTTGACTTCTTTCTTTGCTGATTTGAAAGCTTCTTTCAGTCCTTCGCGTTCCAGTTTCGCTGTTTTCAGCTTCGATTCAAGGGCTTCCTTTTTCTTCTTTTTCGCTGTTTTAAAGGATTTTTTCAGTTTTGCCAGCTTTTTGGTGATCTTTTTCAGCTGCTTTTTGAGTTTTTTGGCATTCTTTTTCAAATGACTAATCTCTTTGGAATCAAGCTTTACAGTCTCAGATTCTATTTTTGAAACCTCGGAAACAATCGCCTCATCAACCTGTTCGGTCATATCTTTTACGGACTCTAGCACCGTTTTTTTGTCATTAAGTTTATCTTCCTTCATTACAAAGTTTACTTTAAGTTAAATCTAAATTAACATTGAATTAACACAAAAATACGTATAAAGATCGTGAAAGGCAACCAGCCAGGAAAAATTTAATATTGGTAAGCAGCCCCACAGCGGAGCTGCATGGTTTGTTTTAATCAACTTGAAGGATCACCGCAGTTCCGCAGGAATAACGTGCACCTTTTCCTTGCGGCGGTTGCGCAATACGATCAGCTCCGCCGTTTTGCCAATGGTGGCATCATCCAGCAATTTATGCAATTCATCAATTGTAGCGATCGGTTTGTCATCATATCTAACAATGACGTCCCCTTGTTGTAGTTCCGAATTATACGCGGGACTATCCGGTTCCAGGTTTTGGATCAAAATCCCGGATGTTACATCCAAATCATATTGCTTGACCACCTGCGGCTGCAACTGCACCACCTGCCCGGCGATGCCGATATAACCGCGCCGCACTTTACCGTCGATGATGAGTTTTCCAACAACAAATTTCGCCAGATTAGCGGCCACCGCAAAGCACAAGCCTTGCGCCGGCAGGATTACAGCGGTATTTACGCCAATTATTTTTCCACCGGAATCCACCAGCGGCCCGCCGGAATTTCCGGGGTTGAGCGCTGCGTCGGTCTGGATCACATCATCGATCAAACGACCACTCTCGGAACGCAAGGTGCGTCCCAGTGCGCTCACTACGCCCGCTGTGAGTGAATATTGGAACCCATATGGGTTGCCGATGGCAATGGCCAATTGTCCAACCTGTAGCTTGTCGGAATCGCCAAAAGTCACCGTAGAAAGGTTTTCGGCATTGATTTGCACCACCGCCAGATCGGTAGCGGGATCATCACCAATGAGCGTGGCGGGCAACTGCCGCCCGTCCTGCAAATTGACTTCGATGCTGCTGGCGCCGCTGACTACATGACTGTTTGTCACCACAAAACCATCCGTAGAAATGAGGAAGCCCGAGCCTGCGCCGTAGGGTCGCTGCGGGCGCCCATTACGGCTGGGCTGGCCGGGTTTATTTACTTTGATTTGCACAACGGCATTACTCACATTTTGCGCCACATTCACGACGGTACGCGAGTAAGCATCCAGTAATTCGGCATCTTTATGGGCTTGAGTCAGATAGCTGTCTTCAGTATAATGATCATCCGAAACGAAATGTGCCATGGGTTGTAATTTTTATCGAAAAGCTCGGCCTTGGCGGCTTCCGATAGGTGAAAAAAGAGAATAAAGAATATTCCTATCCAACCACAATTATACCAAAATAAGGTACTCAGCCAATTTGACAGTCAAATCTTTCTCTACGCCAAATTCAATCCAAATAAAAAAAGGGATCACAGCCAATTTGCCATCATCCCTTTTCCCGGAACTAAAAAGAATCCAGATTAATTTCCTCCCAAAATCAAAGGCAAGCCGCCACCGTCACCGCCAACCACAATTACTTTGGTATTGGGCGAATTAGCCAATTGTAGCGTCGCTTCGATACCTTTGTCTTTCAAAATATTGGGTGACAAACTGGCATTCAGAATACGGTTGGACTCTGCCTTGGCTTCCGCTTCGATAATGCGACGCTCGGCTTCTTTGCGTTCTTGCTGCAGGATATATTCGTATTTCAGAGCCGATTGTTCCGCCTGAATTTTTTCTTCGATCGCCGTTTTTACTTTATCCGGTAGGGCGATGTTGCGAATCAGCGTAGCTCGCAGGTCGATGAAATTATTATCCAATGTAGCTTCCAGGTCTTTCTGAATATTGGTTTGTACTTCTTCCCGTTTGGTAGAATACAATTCTTCCGGTGAATAGCGCCCAATTACCTTGCGAACCGAGGAACGCATCTCCGGCCGTACCAGCGAATTCATGTAATCTTTACCAAATTTTTCGTGCAGATCGCCAATCTTGAGGTATTTTGGATTCACGCGAACCGTCACGTCAAGCTGAATATTCAAGCCGTTGCTAGACAACACTTCCATTGATTCTTCGATCTGTTGCTCGCGCACATCGTACACATACATGGTATTCCACGGGGCGATCACATGAAATCCGGGAGAATAGATCTTGTCTTTATCCAAACCGCCTGAAAAACGCTCAAAGAGTACCCCCCGCTCACCGGCGTCGATGGTAAGAAAAGTTGCATTGGAAAAGATGAGTACAACAATAAGTACAATAAATACAATAACACCTGTGGTGATTAATTTACCTTGTTTCATTTTATTTTTTCAATTTTTGATAAACTGCCTGTATTTAAACAACGTGTACATAGTATCAGTTGCCTTTTCAGTAATAAGAGAAAAATTTCTTCCTTAAAACACCTCTAAAGTTAATGACCGATTTCCAAAAAAACGAACTTTTTCGACTATCCCCCGGATTTATAAAACCAAGGCGAACAAACAGAGGCTGAAAATTTTTGTTTACCTTAGCGAGTTCCTAAAATTATACCCTGTATGAAAAAAATGATTCTTTTTGCCGTGATTGCAATTTTGGTCATTGCCTGCGGTAACTCTACTTCCGAGAATAATTCCAGTTCCTCCGCAGGCGCAACCAATACAACCGCTAGCGCCGATGCACCGGACGGTGAAAAAATTTACAAACAATACTGCGTAACCTGCCACGGCTTGTATGGCGATATGGGGGCGAGCGGGGCTTACAACCTCACTTCCTCTACCTTGTCATTGGAAGAGCGGCTCAACGTGATCACCAACGGACGGGAAGGTACCACGATGGTTGGCTTCAAAAGCATTCTTGATGAAGAAAAAATCAAGGCGGTTGCTCAATATATCGAAAAGCTTAGAAAGTAAATTTTGTATAATTATACTTATGGTGTGATAGGATATTTAAACCTGGAATACCAGCTATCACCCTATCGTGCCAAAACACCATCGCACCATAACACAACAACACCATGAAAACCTACCGTGTGCTGGGGCTGATGTCGGGTAGTTCACTCGACGGTCTGGATATTGCCTTTTGCAAATTTAACTTTGAAAACCAGCAACTTACCTCCTGGCACATTCACCACGCTGAAACCATGCCTTTTTCTGAAGAATGGCAGGCAAAGCTGAAAGCGCTTCCGCAGGCATCGGGTAAAGAACTTACGCTGGCGCACGCGCATTTCGGGCATTATGCAGGTGAACTGGTCAACCAATTTTTGAAACAATACCCGCAGGAACCGGATTTTATTGCTTCGCACGGGCATACGATTTTCCATTATCCCGACGAAAAAATGACGCTGCAAATCGGTGATGGCGCGGCGATTGCTGCGGTTACAGGCTATCCGGTCATTTCCGATTTCCGGGCGATGGATATTGCACTGGGCGGGCAAGGCGCGCCGGTGGCGCCGATTGCGGATCGGTATTTGCTAACCGGTTACGATTTTTATTTAAATCTCGGTGGCATTGCCAATGTAACCTGTCATGTAGGTGAAAAATACATCGCTTTTGATATCGGCGGCGCCAATCAGGTGCTGAATGCGCTGGCTCAAAAACTCGATCTGCCCTACGACATTGGCGGCGTGATCGCGGCTTCCGGCACTTTGAATGTGGAATTATTGGCTCAAGCTAATGCCCTTCCTTATCATCAGCAGCCTTACCCCAAATCTCTGGGCAACGACTGGGTACAGGAGCAACTCCTGCCTATTTTCCTGGATTTCGATGCCAAAATTTCGGACAAACTGCACACCGCTTGTATGTACACGGCTTTTCAGGTCGCAAAGGACATTGGGCAAATTATCGAAAAAGAACAGATTGAAAAAGATCATTATAAGCTGCTGGCCACCGGCGGCGGCGCACTGAACCAATTTTTGATGGATTGCATCCGCAATGCTTGTTCAAAAGTTGCTGATATTGAAATCATTGTTCCCGAGCCGGAAATCATCGGATTTAAAGAAGCGGCGCTGATGGCGCTCATGGGCGTGCTGCGCGTGGAAAATCTTCCCAATTGTATTGCTTCGGTCACCGGCGCGTCGCGCGATGCTGTAGGTGGCGCGATTCATCAGGGCTGGCGACGAACATTATAATGTAATCGAAAAGTGGTATCAGTTTGTCAATACAATCCAGCCCCCGTTTTTTAAAAAACAGACCTGGCGGATTTCTTTGTCTTTTTTTTGCAATGAAGCCAGCTCACGTTTCAGTTTGGCTTCCACCTTCTCGCTTGTGACAAAATCATTTCTTCCAAGCAACATCACCCATTCATTATCAAAACCTATTACAACTGATTTTAATTCCTGGTTTTCGCCGTCAATATTGGCATTCAGGCTTCCCAACAATCCTTCCGGCACCATAGAATACCCGTAACCGTTCCAACTTACCACCATCAACCACTCATCCCGGTAAGGCCCAAATTCAACCTGTTTGATTTCAAAATTCCGACGCCCGTAATCATCCAGAAATTTTCGCAGGGTATCCTGCACGTCGGGATACACCCAATAAGAATTCCGGGCATACAAGATCACCCATCTAGAATCTGGCCCAATCGCTACATCTTTCACCTGACGATTTTCATTATACAACTTCCGCAGCGTTTCGCCCAGGTATGGCGGAATATCATTGCTCCACATTGCCCTGTTTCTCCCTAGCAAAAACACATGGGCGTAATTGGCATCTATTTCAATATCTTTAACCGTCTCATTATTTTTTCGCAGCGAATCCAGCTCGTTGATAATCGCCACCGGCACATTTTCGTATTCAAAATCAAAATAATACGTTTTACTGCTGGAAGCATACCAAAAATAGCCCACGAGACTTAAAACAATTATAGCTCCGGCAATCCAAAGAAATCCGGACTTTTTAACTTTTTTTCGAACGGTTGGAGATGACTCCGCTTTACCGGAATGCTCTATTTTTTCGATGAGCCGCAGCAGCGAGCGATTGATTTTGTTATAGGCAAGATTGGCTTCTCTATCGTCCAGCACATTCAACATCTTTTCCGCAGTAACCCGTTCATACTGATTGGATAACAAAATGCATTCTTCTTCATAAGGAGTACCTTTGGTCGCCTGTTGCAATTGCTGAATGGCTTCCTCGGTTTTTCCGGCAGAAATCAATGCTTTCACTGTATCCATAAGGCAGCGGTTTAGCCCAAAATACAAAAAAGCTTTAATAACTGATAATGTTACTCTTCTTCCTCTCCTTTCCCATTTTCAAAATACCCGCGCACCTTGGTCGCCACGGCAGAGCCGGCAATGGTCGCAATCTCCCCAAAGGAAGCTTCCTTTAGTTTTTTCACCGAGCCAAAATGTTGGAGTAGTTTATCCGCGGTTTTCTCGCCGATGCCAGGAATTTCCGTCAATTCTGTGCCTAAAAAGTTGCGCGAACGCTGGTCGCGATGGAAAGTAATGGCAAAGCGGTGCGCCTCGTTGCGGGCTTGCTGGATGAGCTTGAGCGATTCCGATTTTTTGTTGATATGCAGCGGCACAGAGTCGCCGGGAAAGAAAATTTCCTCAAGCTTTTTGGCGATGCCGATCACGGTCATTTTGCCTTCCAAGCCCAGGGCGCGAATGCTGTTCATCGCGGCGCTGAGCTGTCCTTTGCCCCCGTCAATGATGACGAGCTGTGGCAAGGGCTGCCCTTCATCGAGCAGGCGACGGTAGCGGCGATACACCACTTCCTCCATCGAAGCAAAATCGTCTGGTCCTTTTACCGTTTTCACATTGTAATGGCGATAATCTTTTTTGGAAGGCTTGGCGTTTTTGAACACCACACAGGATGAAACGGGATTGGATCCCTGAATATTCGAGTTGTCAAAACACTCCAAATGCATGGGTAACTCGCTCATTTGCAGGTCATTCTGCAAGGTGCGCAGGATGCGTTCGGCGGGCGTTTGCTTGCGGGTTTTGCTGGCTTCGTCGCGACGTTTTTGCAGCATGTGATACTGGACATTTTTTTCGGAAAGCTCCAGCAATTTCTTTTTATCACCGATTTTCGGGATAGTGATTTGCAGTTTTTCAGCAATTTCTACCTCAAACGGCAAGATAAGCTCCGGTGCAAAGCTATCGAATCGCTCCCGCAGAATCGGGATGGCGTACTCCAGCAGATCGCGCTCGTCATCGTCCAGGTTTTTCACCAATTCCTGGGTATGAATATGGATCAGGGCGCCATTGACCACGCGCAGGTAGTTGATGTACGCTTCTTTTTCGTCGGAAGCAATCGAGAATACATCCACATCGCGCACGGTATGGCTCACCACGGTTGACTTACTCTGATAATCTTCAAAAGCGGTGAGCTTATCCTTGAGTTGCTGCGCTTTTTCAAACTCGAGATTTTCAGCAAGACCTTGCATCTGGTTTTTGAAATGCCGCACCACTTCCCCGAAATTTCCTTTCAAAATATTTTTGATCTGATCGATTTTTTCATTATAACTCGCTTCATCTTCCAAGTCCTCGCAGGGTCCTTGGCAATTTTTGATGTGGTATTCCAGACAAACTTTAAATTTTCCGGCGGTGATATTCTCTTCGGTCAGACTCAAATTGCAAGTTCGCAACGGGAAAAGCTGTTTGATCAAATCCAGGATTATCTTCAAGCGAAATTTGGAAGTGTAAGGTCCAAAGTATGTAGAGCCATCGCGAATGACACGACGTGTAATAAAAACCCTGGGGAATCGCTCGTTTTTGATGCAAATGTAGGAATACGATTTGCCATCCTTGAGCATTACATTGTATCGTGGCTGGTGCTGTTTGATGAGCGAGTTTTCCAGCAAGAGCGCGTCGGCTTCTGTTTCTACGATGGTAAATACCAGTCGGTGCGCATGCTTGACCATCGTACGGGTCTTGAAAGGCATGTCCTTGCGGTCGCCAAAGTAGGAGGAAACGCGATTCTTTAGATTTTTTGCCTTACCAACATAAAGGATAGTGTCTTCTTCGTCCAGAAAACGATAAACACCCGGCTCTTGAGGCAGGGTATCGGAGAGTTGTTTATAATCGTCGAATGTCATTTTCAGGCAATGAAAATTTGCTGTGAAGATAACAAATCTAAAGGATTGCGGTTGAATCCAGCGTTTTTTGCTATGGCAAACGCACCAAAATTAATTAGCTATGTTTATCAGCGAGTAATAAAAAATGAAATTTTATAATTTGTTTTTTTATTTAATTCATTGCACGCAAATTTTCAATGCTTTATCTACCTAACAATACTTTGATGCGTTTGTCCTAGTTTTTTGCCAAGACAAATTAAAATTCAAAAAATAGGAAAGCTATTTTAATTTTTAGCGTTACTTCTCTTGTAAAAATCATATTCTCAACCAAATCTTGATATTATGAAAATAGTGATATGCATCATCATCAGTATTGCTTGTTCTTTATGGCTTGTTGCACAAGAAAACCTGACAAATGAAAAACTGGATAGCCTTTACGTTCAAGAAGTGGAAAATGCACTGGGTTCTGAAAAAGTACTTCATGCTGAACCCCTTTACATCGATCTAATAAGAGATTTAGGAGCTAGAAAAGGAGAAAAGGAATGGAATGTAGGTTTGGGATTAACTGACAATCTTAACTATGATAGTTACCTGGCCTTGGTGGAATACGAATTCGCCCCCGTGAACCGGTTAGGTTTGGAGATAGAGCTCCCGTTTACATTTTATTATCCGCTTGAAGAAGCATCGTCAAGTAATGTACCCAAGAGCAAATTGAATGGGCTAAAAACTGCCATTCAATATTCATTTTTTGTTTCTGAGAAAACAAAAACCTCGATGGCAATTGGATATATCAACGAACTGGAATTACCTGCTTTTAAGGATTATTCCCAAAAACGCATGTTGCAAGGAAATATTTATAATCCATTTTTTGTAGCTGCTAGAAGGTGGGGAAATAATTTTCATACCCTGATTTATACGGGGCCATTAATTAACCAGCATTTCCAAACAAATGAAGTCAATACAACCTGGCAAATGAATACAAATTTTCATTATATGATACCTGGCACCAGAAATTTTGTTGGAATTGAATTTAATAAAGAAATAATCAAATCAGATTTTGATATGACGATCCGCCCACAAATGCGAATCGGACTGGCAGATAATTTATTGGTAGGTATTGTAGCCGGCATTCCCGTAAAGAGGGAAAATGAGCGATTCAGTAGTTTTCTACGGCTCATTTATGAACCCAAACATCACCACTGATAAGCCCCGGATATGTTTGATACCACTTTCGGGGACATCCTTTCTGTGAGAACCTTCGAAAGATAAAGTTCAAATATAGACATAAGTCATCTCGAATTTTTGCTGCACTCGTCCCATCGGGACGGAATATCGGCAGAAATGATCTTTGCAAATATCTACCGATATTTTGCCCCTGTGCCACCGCTAACGCTAAGGCGACACGCGGTAATGGGGCATTTTCAAAATTCGGGATGACTCATGCTTTCGTACTTATTGGTGCTTTTATTGCTTCACTACCTGTACATTCAGATTCAGGCGTACTTCGTCACTCACTACTACATTACCTGCTTCCGTCACCGCGTTCCACTTCAAGCCAAATTCCTTGCGGTTGATCTTGCCGGTGATTTCAAAACCAGCTTTGTGGTTGCCATACGGATCAGTCGCTTCGCCGAGGAATGTTGCTTCCAGGTCCACCGGCTTAGTAATATCGCGAATGGTCAGATTACCTGCCATTTTATACTTGTCATCGCCAGTTTTCTTAATGCTGGTAGATTCAAACTTTAGTTGGGGATATTTTTCCGCATTGAAAAAATCATCACTTCTCAGGTGATTGTCGCGATCTTTCTGGTTGGTATCAACACTGTCGGTTTTTGCCGAGAAATAAGCCTTTGAGCCTTCCCAGGTGTCGCCTGTTTGATTAATACCTCCTTCAAATTCGCGGAAATAGCCTGTTACAGTACTGATTACCAAGTGTTTAACTTTAAAGCTTATTTCGGAGTGGGTTGGGTCGATTGCCCATTTTGTGGTCACTGCAGCTGTGGTTGCCATGGTTTTCTTTTTTGATTTGATTAGTGAATATGATTATAAAAAAGATTTCAGTGTTTAAACATTAATAAAACTGGAATGTTCACCTCAAAGCGTTAAGGTTCTGTTAACATCTTGCTCCAACACTCTGCGGATAAAGCAGGTTAGGGTACAACTCTCTCATAATTGAATGCTTGCCTGACGGGCCTCTTTCGAAATGCAGGGTGAGAATAATCATATTTCATACTGCCAGAAATCATCCATTTTCCAGAGAAAAGGACATACCTTAAAAATGATTGATAAACCAAAAAAATATAGCCATGTTCAACTTAAGTTTTTCCAGCACGATCCTGCGATTCTACCTGATGATGCTGGTAGCAATCGTGGCAGTTTATATAAGCCAACCCTGGCTGATTCTGGTCGCTTTTGCAGTAGGCGTAAGCGCTATTCTTGGCTACCGTATCGAATGGGGCACAGCCAAAACAGAAAACAAAGTGGTAAAGCTGCCGATAGCAGAAAAAGCAGCACCCCGAAAAGCCAGCTGAGTATTGGCTTCGCTCCATTTACAGGATGCATTTTAACAAGGTAAAATGGAAGCATTTTTCACTCCAGGAGTTCTAGCAGAATGCGTCCTTCTCCCGTGAGAGTGAGTTTGTTCTTTTTCAGTTTGAGAGTATGCATTTGGGACAATGTCATTGCAAGATTCATGGCAAACTCGCTATCGCAGCACATCTTCGTGCAGCCTAACGGCGAAATGCGAATAGCACCCTTATTGGTGATTTCGTAGCTGCCCATGCAATTGTTGACATCCAGTCGAATATTCAGCGAG
>CAZGAU010000030.1:0-2188 GCA_964523725.1 uncultured Saprospiraceae bacterium | reverse complement strand
GGTGATTTCGTAGCTGCCCATGCAATTGTTGACATCCAGTCGAATATTCAGCGAGTTCTCATTCTGAAATTCCAGGATATAATCTTTGGTAGGAAGCTGCGCACTGGTAGCATTGGGCTGGCGAAATTCCAGGATTTTCCAGCGCGTGTTTGCCAGCGCTATTTCTTTTTTGCTGCATTCTGAAGCATTCAACAAAATAGCCAACCCAATTAAACCGACAATTGTCTTCATGAAAAATTATTTTAGCTTTCCGATGATCTAAAAATACGCTTTTGTGAAAATAACAGCTCGCGAAAGCAAATTTTTATTTGCAAATAATTGCCATACTAATTAATTTTGTACAAATTATATTTTAACCGTGACCGAATTTCTACTTTTAAAAAAAACAAAGGGAGCTGCCGATTTGCCGGGCTTCGTGCTGGAACGCGCTTCCCGGCGCATGAAACAATATTTCCAGGAACAACTTCAGAAAGCCGGATGCGGCATCACGATCGACCAATGGGTGGTGTTGCAAGAGCTGGAGAAACAGGACGGTTTGAGCCAATTGGAGATCGCCAAAGCCACCTTTAAAGATGCTCCTACAGTAACCCGGATCATCGACCTGCTGTGCGAAAAAGGGCTCACCCGCCGCATCACCGATCCTGAAGACCGCCGGCGCTTTCAGATTGAGCTAACCGATGTTGGCCGCACCCGGATTGCCGAAGCGCTCCCCGTCATTGAGCAAGCCCGTCAGAAGACATGGCAGGGCTTTGATGAACAAAAACTGGAAAACCTGATGGAGATGCTGAATGAAGTATTTGAAAACTTGAAATAAAGTGTTTTGGTGTTTCAAGACAATGGTGTTGTTCTGAAACCATTCTTTAAAAATTGAACTTAACCAACACACTATCACACCATAACACAATAAAACCAAAAACTATGCATTACCACAGCCTGGGCCAAATACCAGCAAAACGACATACGCAATTCCGTAAGCCCGACGGAGGCCTCTATCACGAGGAGTTATTTTCTACCGAAGGCTTTAGCAACCTGTATTCGCTGGTGTATCACGCACATCCGCCCACGCAGATCGTGCAGGTGGGCGATCCGTATTCGGTAGCACCGAAAGTTGTGTATGACAAACAGCTCAAGCATCGCAGTCTGAAGGGGTTTAAAATTGAGCCCGAAGATGACTACCTGAAAAGTCGAAAATCGGTGCTGGTGAACAACGATTGTCAGATTTCACTAGCCGCGCCAACGCAGGGAACCAAAGGCTATTTTTTCAAAAATGCCGACGCGGACGAAGTAATTTTCGTACACGAAGGAACCGGCACGATGCGCTCGATGTACGGCGCGCTGCGCTTTGAATATGGCGACTACCTGGTGGTGCCGCGCGGTACGACTTACCAAATGGAGTTTGATGATGATCGAAACCGTTTGTTGATTGTGGAATCCTACGGCCCGATCACCACGCCCAAGCGCTACCGCAATGCATTCGGGCAATTGGCAGAGCATGCGCCTTTCTGCGAGCGCGACATCCGAAAACCAACCGACCTGGAAACCTACGACGAGCAGGGCGAATTCCTGTTTTATATCAAAAAACAAAATCAGATCTATCCATATTATTATCTCAATCATCCGTTTGATGTAATCGGTTGGGACGGTTATTGCTATCCTTACATTTTTTCAATCCATAATTTTGAACCGATCACCGGTCGCGTGCACCAGCCGCCTCCCGTGCATCAGACGTTCGACGGGCATAACTTTGTGATCTGTTCATTTGTGCCGCGATTGTTTGATTATCATCCATTGGCCATTCCAGCACCTTATAATCACAGCAATATAGATAGCGATGAAGTATTATATTATGTGGATGGTGATTTTATGAGTCGCAAAAATGTGGAACGCGGGCAAATTACATTGCATCCGGGCGGCATTCCGCACGGTCCGCATCTGGGTTCCGTTGAAAAGAGCATCGGCGCCAAGGAAACCAAGGAGCTGGCGGTGATGGTGGATACGTTCCGTCCGCTGCAATTGACTGAGCATGCGGTGGAGATTGAGGATCAGGATTATTACAGAAGCTGGTTGCCGGAAAAAGTTGAGGAGTTGAGGAGTTGAGGAGTTGAGGAGGTTTATTTTACTGATAATTTATAATAAGTAAAGAGACAATTTTAAGTTCAAATAAAATATTTTATAAGGAGTTGATTGT
>CAZGAU010000029.1:15642-40909 GCA_964523725.1 uncultured Saprospiraceae bacterium | reverse complement strand
TGAAGAAATTGCCCACGGCCATGTGCATGGCCCCGGTGGGCATGCGCATTAAGTGATATTTGTTGTTACTGAGGTACTCGAAACGGATTTGGATCGATAAAAGATTCATCATTATAACCCAAAGTAATAATCTTTCATTTTTTTTGCCATAAGTTTACGTCGTAAATTTAAAAAATCCTGATAGTTTTCAATACTCATTTCCATCAACTCTTGCGGAACGCAATTCATTTTCAGGTTGTCCAAAAGTTCTTGTGCTGTTGAAAGTCCGCTTACTTGTTTATTGTTCTCTTGCATTTGTATTTTAATCAACTCGAAATATTCTTTTGGCGGTTTATTTCCAACTTTGATATTTATTTCAGATTGCATGTAAACGTAATTGGCTATTTGATTGTATTTACTTCTGTCAAGCCCATTCTTTCTCAAGTAATCTTTTGGGAATAAATGATGAATATCTCCTCGAAGTGATATTAAATCCCCAACTAAAACATCTTTTGATAAGAATCCTTTATCATTAGCTTTTACTTGTGAGGCAAGAAAAACATGAAAATAAGGGCTACTTGCAACAGATGTATCTAAGCTTTGGGGGAGGGATGCATTCCAGAACGCCTCCGAAAGTTCAGCATCTTCTCGTTCTTTTAATATTTCGTAAAATGGTTTATTTGAAATCTGTTTTATATCAAAATCAAATGTACTTTCAGGAGAACCTGAGTAACGGCCTGTCAAGATAGAATATACTAACCAACGTCTTACAAAACTTTCAATAGCTACCGAATTGAGTCCAATATCTTTTAGTTTCAGGTAAACTATATAAGCAAAATTGATTGCATTTTGTGAGCGAATAAGTTTTGGCGAAATGAAACCTGCGGATTTTACAATCATTAGAAATCTTTTAAAGTTTGTTTCATTTATGAAATTTGAAACTCCATTTTTAAGTATTGAAAAGGATTCTTGGGCGATTTCGGCTTCAAAAGTTCTTGTTTCAAAATTTCTTCCTGATAATAAGCTTACCAAGTCGGAAAGTCTGCCTCTGTTAAATTGAGAAGTAAAAGCAACGCGGATCAAATCATTATAGTCAGGATCATAGATATCTTCATTTTCGGTTTTTAACCATTTCATTTTATTAAAGAATTCTGATTTTGAAAATTCTTTATCATTGTCAACTATATGTTTGTAGAAATCGGGAGCTATTACTAAATGACAGAAATAATCAATGGCTTTTCTTAATTCGTTTCCACCATTTTCCGTATCTGCGGCAATTTTACTCATTGCAAAATCTGCCTGACTCAATACAACTCCCTTGGAGTTGATGCGTATAAATATTTCTGTAACGGTTTCAATATCCAAATCGGAAGAAAGCTCGATTAATCCAATTTGCTTTTTAGGAATATTAATCAGATTTGAAAAAGCATTGCGTATATGTTTTTTATCAACATCAGGATTGAGTTCAAAATAGTTTTCGGCAATTTCAAAAAGGTCGCCATTTATTGCTTCTGAAATATCGTGAAGCCAAGTTTTATCCTTTAATATTGCAGGATTTTGAACTTCAAATCGTTCTTCAATAGGGTTGAAAGCAATTTTAATTTTTACTTGTTCATATTTTTTGTTAACTACATAATGTCCAAGGATAGCAGTTGTTAATGCAGTTACACGTTGTTGGCCATCTATAAGAACTTTTTTACCTTCACTTAAACTTCCATCTTTTAATCTTACATTTGGATTCCTCCAAGCAATAACATAGCCAACAGGGTACCCTTGATATAAGCTATCCATTAAATCACGAACTTTAGAACTATCCCAAACAAAAGGTCTTTGAATTTCTGGAATTGCGATTTCTCCTGAATTGACCCAAGTTAATATGGTTTCGATTAAATGTTGATTTACAGAATATTTTTGCATTTATGTGTTTATTTCTTGTTATTACAACCTTTATATACTTGCCAAATATACGCACCCGCCCCAAAATTGTTACACTCGCCATCATAAAAAAGCGACATGAATTTTATTTATCTCCAGACTAGTTTTGTAGCAAGTGATATAAATATTAAGCAAAGTGATAATTTTAAATTAAAATAAAAATATTTCATAAAAATTTGATTATCAGCTTAATCGGACTTCAACGGTCGATTGTAAAACTGTCCGACTGCTTATGTTATTTATTGGTGCGCAGGGGGCGCCCCCGATTTAGTTAATTTTCCGTCAATTTTACCTCTTCATTTGCTTTTCCGGTTGTTTTCTGCCTAACTTTCGGGAAAATTAAACCCAAAACTATGAACACTAAATCCATATTCCCTGCACTATTTTTTATATGCTTCTCACTTAGCCTTCTTGGACAAAACAATGAAACCAACCAAACTGTACAGCAAAACTGGCGGTATTACCACGATCAGGGTGCGTATGAGCAGGCGGCGGAACAGGCAAAATTGATCTATCAACTGGGGGAGCGTACAGATAATAAAGAATTAATGGCGCAGGCGCTCAATTGGGAGGCACAATCTTTAACCAAGCTGGAGCGCCGGGCATCCGTCAACCGAAAGCGGGCAATACGTTTGCTGGAGGAGAGCCTTCAGCTACTGATATCGGTAGATAATAAGAACCTGCGATTGGATAATTTACAACGCCTGCGAGACCTGGCATTGCAGGAGAAAGATACGCAGGCTTATGCCGCTTATGACCAGCAAATCAAGACAATTGAAAATGAAATTGCGGCCAACCGGTCGAATCAGGCATTATCGGAACAGGTAATGGCTCTGGGCAGTGAAAAAACGCAGTTGCAAAATAAGGTGGCCTCGCTCAGCGCCGCGCAGATGAGAGCAGAGTTGCTGATTGCCATGCAAAAAAACTACCTCGATTCCATGAAAATGAGCCGTATGAAGGATTCGTTTCAGTTGGTCACGAAGGAAATATTGCTCAGGGAACAAGCCACGCAATTGGAATTACAAAATAACCAGATTCAATTGCAAAACAGTCAGCGTAATTTCTTTATCGCTGTAGCAGTTATTTTATTAACATTAGCCGTAGGCGCTTATATACGCTCTTCAGAAATTAAAAAATATAATGTTGCACTAAATGCGAAGAATGAAGCTTTAAGTGCGGAGCAGGAGCGCTCAGAGCGTTTGCTACTCAATATTTTACCTTCCATGGTGGCGGAAGAATTAAAGGACCACGGGGTTACAAAAGCCCGGCGTTATGAACTGGCAACGGTCATGTTTATAGATTTTAAAGAATTTAGTAAAATTGCCAAACTATTACGTCCTGAAGAACTGGTTGCCGAGTTGGATACTTATTTTAAAGCTTTTGATAAGATTATTAATAAATATAAAATTGAGAAGATCAAGACGATTGGTGATGCTTACATGTGTGTAGGCGGTTTACCGGATGTGGAGGGCAGCGAACCCAAGGATGTGGTGCTGGCAGCTCTGGAGATACAAGACTTGATGGATCAGTTCAAATCGGAGCGCGAACGTATAAATAAACCATTTTTTGAGGCAAGAATCGGTATTCATACGGGGCCGCTAGTGGCGGGCGTGGTCGGTTCTATGAAATTTGCCTATGATATCTGGGGCGATACGGTGAATATTGCTTCGCGCCTGGAATCGAACGGGCAGCCCTGGCGGGTTAATATTTCTGCTGTTACTTATGAGCTGGTAAAAGATGATTTTGAATTTGAAACACGGGGCATCATTCCGATTAAAAATAATAATGAAATAGGGATGTATTTTGTCAATCCCCCTTTGCGTAAAGCGATGGCGATTGTGTAATATTTTAATATTGATAAGCAAATGGCCAATTTTAAGTTTAAATAAAATATTTTATAAGGAATTGATTATCAGATTGATTGGACTTTCGACGGCCGACTGTAAAACTGTCTGACCACTTATTTACTATCAAGCCAGATAAATGGTTGATGTCAGGGGGAATTATTCGACCACTGCTTCAAAATTTTTACACACCTCACGTTTGCTGAAAAAGCCCTACCTTTGCAAGCTCAAACTGTAAAATTATAATTTATTAAAAATGAGTAAGGCCGTAAAAAACTCGGATATCAAGATAACCATTGGTTTGGATGAATCGAATGTGCCGGTGAGCATGCAATGGCAGGCGGAAGACGCGGGGCAGGCGCCGCAGGAATGCAAGGCGATGCTGCTCTCTATTTTTGATCGCGAAAGCATGGAAACGCTTAAAATCGATCTTTGGACCAAGGATATGCAAGTGATCGAAATGGATCGCTTTTTCTTCCAAACGCTGCGGGCTATGGCGGATACGTATTATAAAGCTACTCAAAACGCACAACTGGCCAACGAAATGCAACGGTTTGTGCAGTATTTCGGGGAGAAGACGGAGATTCTGCCGAAAGGGAAGGAATAAGACTTGTTTCTGGTTACCTAAAACTGGAAAATATTCCAAAAAATAAATTTTGTGCTTCTAATAAAAGTATTGTATATTTGCCGCCCGGTGGACGCCGCACGACCAGCTCCCTCTGAACTCCCCCAGGGTGGAAACGCAGCAAGGGTAGGAGGTTGAGCGGTGCGATGTGGTGTTCCACCTCATTTTTATAATCTTCTGGATTGCATGCATAATTCCAAAACCTCGCTATGAATTGGCTACCTGTTTGCAGCTGATTTGTATATTTCTAAGCCATTGCCTAAAATTGTCCAGTTTTCATAACCCCGATCCAACGACTTATTTGTAGCTTTGCGAAAAAATAAGAAATGAAGTTCTTTATAGATACAGCCAATCTCGATCAGATCAAAGAAGCCAAGGATTTGGGCGTGCTGGATGGTGTGACCACCAACCCCTCCCTTATGGCAAAAGAAGGAATCACCGGAGAAGCCAATATTCTCAAGCATTATGTGCAAATTTGCGAAATTGTGGATGGTGGTGATGTAAGTGCGGAGGTTATTGCTACTGATTTTGAGGGCATTATCAAGGAAGGAAAGCGCCTGGCAGACCTGGCGCCCAATATTGTGGTAAAAGTACCCATGATCAAAGATGGCGTGAAGGCACTGCGCTATTTTTATGATGAAGACATCCGTACCAATTGTACACTGGTGTTTTCAGCCGGGCAGGCCATCCTGGCAGCCAAAGCCGGCGCAACGTATTTGTCGCCTTTTATTGGAAGAATCGACGATATTAATTGGGATGGTATTGAATTAATCAGACAAATTGCCGAACTTTACGCCATCCAAGGATATGACACTGAGATACTTGCGGCATCGATCCGCAGTTCCAAGCATATCATTGAAGCAGCGCTGGCAGGAGCAGATGTGGTGACTTGTCCGCTTTCGGCTATCACAGGATTGCTGAAACATCCACTGACAGATATTGGCCTGGAGCAATTCCTCGCCGATCATAAGAAAGCAAATGAGCTTGTTTTTAAATAGAGGCTATCTTATTACCAAAAATGGAAGGAGCGAATCGCAAGATTTGCTCCTTTTTTGTTGGCTTCAGTCGCCCGCCGCCATTTCATTACAATTCTGCTACTTTTTCCAGTACTTTCAGGATCAAACTTTCCACTGCTTTTCCAGGATCGGGACTGAATTTTCCCAAAATCCGATTGGCTATAATAGCATTGCAGGAAACTGCACGGTGTCCTAATACTTTTGCCAAGCCAAATATCCCGGAGGTTTCCATTTCAAAATTGGTGATTCGCCAGCTTTTGTATTGAAAATCACTCAGATGAGTCAGAATGTCCGGCGTTAATTTGGTGGTGCCGCGGAGCTGGCGGCCCTGCGGTGCATAAAAACCCGGCGCGGTAAGCGTAATACCTTGTAAATCAAGCGTCAGAGATTCCAGTAGTTCGGCATTTGCCGCGAAGGCATACGGCGGAGTAGGCAATGAATTCCTGGGAAAAGCCGCAAAATGTTGTACCAATTCAGCTTCTTCTCTGGTGTTTTCATATTCATAAAAATGCATCAGATTGTCCAAGCCAAGCCCGAAAGCCGAGGTGACAAAGCTGCCCACCGGTGCATCCCGCCAGACCGCCCCTGAAGTTCCTACTCGAATGATATTCAGTGTTTTATGTGTTTTATTTGGAGTTCGGGTTTTGAAATCAATATTGGCCAGGGCATCCAGTTCATTCAGTACAATATCAATATTGTCAGTGCCGATGCCCGTGGAAAGCACCGTCAGATGGGTCTTGCCCAACCAACCGGTATGGGTTACAAATTCGCGGCGATTGACCTGATGCTCAATTTTGTCAAAATATTTTGAAATCCTGGCAACTCGGCCGGGATCACCCACGGTCAGAATCGTGTCGGCGATTTGCTCTGGTCGAAGGTTCAAGTGATAAATGCTGCCATCTGGATTTATAATAAGCTCTGAATCAAGTATTTGTTGCATAGATTAAATTTGACTTTACAGTGAACATTTCCCGCCAATTTAAAGCTTATCTTTGTAGCTGCAAATTTAATTTGGTTATGAAAAAGATTTATCACCTTTCTACCTGTAATACTTGTCAACGAATTATTAAAGAATTGAATAATGGAAAAGGTTTTGAATTACAGGATATTAAAGCGCAAAATGTATCGCCGGAAGAACTTGATTGGCTCAAGGAACGCGTAGGTTCTTATGAGGCATTATTTAGTCGGCGGGCTATGAAATTTCGAAGCATGGGCTTGCACGAAAAAGAACTGTCGGAACAGGATTACCGGAATTTGATTTTGGAAGAATACACGTTTCTGAAGCGTCCGGTGGTGGTGATTGGGGAGGAGGTGTTTGCAGGTAATGCCAGGAAAACAATAGAAGCAGCAAAGGAGAGACTTTGAGAGGAGAGTTAGTGACTAGGAGACCCCTGAGACTGGGAGACTAGGAGTTTTGAGCAAAGGAAAAGATATGGAAAATTGGAACAAAGAAACAATTGCAGACTGGTTTCAGGGGCTACAGGATGATATCTGCCGGCAACTGGAGGAAGTGGATGTGCAAGGTAAATTCCGGGAAGACCACTGGGAACGCCCTGGCGGCGGCGGCGGGCGTACGCGCGTGATCGAGGGCAAGCATATTGAAAAAGGCGGTGTCAATTTCTCGGCGGTGCACGGCGAGGTGTCGGAGCGGATGCGTAAGAGTTTGCAACTGGATGGTAATCAGTTTTTTGCGACCGGTGTTTCGATTGTATTGCATCCGAAAAATCCAATGGTACCTATCATTCACATGAATGTGCGGTATTTTGAGATGAGTGAGCAAACATGGTGGTTTGGTGGTGGCATTGACCTGACGCCGCATTACATTGATTTGGAGGATGCCCGTTTTTTTCATCAGTCTTTGAAAACCGTTTGCGACAAGCACCACGCCGGGTATTATACAAAGTTTAAGACCTGGGCAGATAATTATTTTTACATCCGGCATCGTCAGGAAACCCGAGGTATTGGCGGTATTTTTTTTGATCGGCTGAGTGCCGAAGAAGATTTCAAAAAAGGACAGCGATTTGCGTTTGTACAGGATGTCGGTAGTGCTTTTTGCCCGATTTATCTCCATCTATTGCAAAAAAACAAAGATAAACGCTTCTCACAACGGGAAAAAGACTGGCAAATGCTGCGTCGCGGGCGCTATGTAGAATTCAACCTGGTGTGGGATGCAGGCACAAAATTTGGGTTGGAAACCGACGGCCGTACCGAATCGATCCTCATGAGTTTACCGCCAATGGCGCAATGGGTATATGACCATCAGCCCGAGGCCAACAGTCCTGAGGCTATTACCCTCAGCTTGCTTCGCAAAGACGTGAACTGGCTTACTGGCAAAGAATCGTAATCGGTTCGGTTTGAATAATATTGCTCAAATTTCCCGCGCGGTCCCGCATCTGAATAGAATAGGAAAAGGTATCCTGCGGATAACGCGGATCGACCTGGCAAACGCGACGGTCTGGGAAAATACAGCAAATATCGCCGACAGCATTGACTAGCCGTAGTGTGATTTCGCCAGAAACGCCATTTCCGCTGCCTTGTTCGGGAATTGGATTGATTTTTTTGGTGGTTCGGAACCCATCGCGGCTATCAATCAGGAAAATATTAATAGAATCGCGGTCGCCGAGGTCCCCATCGCCATCGGTAAAGGAAAAACGAATGAAAAGCGTATCCGGAATTGCATTGCGGCTGCCCTGGACGATGGTTTTTTTACTTATGCCAATGTATTCGATCCGGGGTTCCGTTGGATAATTTGGCGGTTCTGTACAGCCTGCCAGTAAACTTAATGCCAATAGAGTAAGACAATATCGCGATAACTTCATATTTTGCACTACTTTTTTCTACATGTAAAATACAACATTCTTATCAATTGGTTGTATAGGTGAACGAGATTCGACAGCTATTGGCAAAAAAAATTGAGACCGTCACCGAGTCTGGCTTTGATGAGCTGGCCCTGGAGGTTTTCCGATACCAGGCTCAATATAATCCTCTTTATGCTGAATACCTCCGTTTGTTACGAATTGACCCTCAGTCTGTTACTGATATTCTTGATATTCCCTTTCTGCCCATCCAGTTTTTTAAAAATTATATCATCAAAACCGGAGACTGGGATCCGGAAATGATATTTACCAGTAGCGGCACCACCGGCCAGGTTACAAGCCAACATTTAGTTCGCGATCTGGAATTTTATAAAAATAATACATATAAAGGATTTGAGCATTTCTTTGGTGGTGTAAATCAATATTGTATATTGGCCTTGCTGCCTTCTTATCTGGAAAGATCAGGATCTTCTCTGGTTATTATGGCGGATCATTTTATCCGGCAATCCGATTATAAGCAAAGCGGCTTTTTTTTGTATAATACAGGGGATTTAATAAAAATTTTGGAAAATTGTAAAAAAAATCAAATTCCTACTTTATTATTGGGGGTTAGTTTTGCTTTACTGGATTTAGCGGAGCAATATTCGCTTGATCTGAGCGGTATTATGATTATGGAAACCGGAGGTTTTAAAGGAAGAGGTAAAGAGATGATCCGGGAAGAATTACATCAGGTTTTATGTGATCGTTTCAATGTGCAAGGAGGTGTTCATTCGGAGTATGGTATGACCGAATTATTTTCACAGGCTTATTCCAGAAAAGACGGAATATTTTACACAAGTCCGACGATGCGTGTAATAACCCGGCAAATAATGGATCCTCTTTCAATAGAACAACGAAACAAAACCGGTGTAATAAATGTAATAGACTTGGCCAATCTCGATACCATCAGCTTCATAGCAACGGACGATCTCGGCAAAGTTTATGATGATGGAAGTTTTAGTGTTTTGGGGCGTTTGGACGCTTCGGATTTACGCGGATGTAATTTGATGATACAATAAGACAGTCAGGATATGAAATTTTTATTATATGGTGCGAATGGTTATACGGGCAGTTTAATCGCTGAACAGGCGGGTGAATTTGGCTTGACACCAATATTGGCGGGGCGTTCTGAGGATAAAATTCGTCCGTTGGCGGAACGTTTGGGGTACGAATATCGTATTTTCGATCTGTCAGAAACAGAAAAACTGGAACAAGCGCTCAGGGAAGTTCCCGTTGTATTACATGCTGCCGGGCCCTTCAAATTTACAGCGGAGCCTATGATCAAGGCTTGCTTGCGTACAGGCACCCATTATCTTGATATCACGGGCGAAATCCCGGTTTTTGAATTGGCGGCAAGCCTGGATAAAAAAGCGAAAGACTCCAATATCATGTTGATGCCGGGTGTCGGTTTTGATGTAGTGCCTACGGATTGCCTGGCTTTATATTTAAAAAAGCAATTACCCGATGCTACGCATTTGAAACTGGCATTTATTACAATGGGCGGCCGAACTTCGCATGGAACGGCGATGACGATGGTTGAAAATCTTAGCGAAAGCAGTGCCCGGCGGGAAAACGGAAAAATTATCAAGGAACCCATGGGGCAGGATACAGTGCAGGTGTCTTATAATGGTAAAAAATGGTTGGCGGTGTCCATTCCATGGGGAGATATTTCAACTGCATACAGGTCCACAGGTTTGGCCAATATCCGAACTTACACCGGCATGAGTCCATCTACTTACAAATGGATAAAATGGAAGCCTTATTTTAATTTTTTATTTGGAATTCCATTCGTTAAATCATTTATCAAACGACAAATAAAAAAAGGACCGGCAGGTCCTACTGCGGAAGAACGTAATAATTCGAAAACAATCGTATGGGGAGAGGTTAAAAATAATAATTCGGGCAATAAAGTACAGGGCCGTCTCATTGTTCCAAATGGATATACCGTCACCGTAAAAACTTCTTTGATTATTACAAAATACGTATTGGGAGGTAAATTTCACCCCGGTTTTAAAACGCCTGCGGGAGAATACGGTGAAGATTTAATCATGCATAATGATGTAGGGAATGTAACAAGAGAGTTAATCTCTGAATGAGAAATTATTTCTGAATGAGGTTAAATTTTTAATGAACTTGGTGCATAAAAAGTATTTACCCGGGAGTAATTTTTCTATTCGCACGCTTTAAAATAAAGAAAATCAGCGAATTCGATTAATCGAAAGAAATTGTAACAATCAGCGTTTTGTTTCGTTAAAAGGATTATAAGGCTATCTTGTGATTCTTAACTTTTGACAAATCCGTGGTATTAAATATTTATAATTACCATTATTTTTACATTCTTATTCCTTGATTCTTTTTAAAGAAAATATTACTTTTGTTGGAATTTATCATATTTTTGCACAAGGATTTGCTAAATGTCAAAATGACACGCACGTAAGAACTTAAATTAAAAATATTAGAATCGAAAAAATGCTATCATGCAATTCTTGTTTCTATTCTTTTTTGGAGGAAAAAATAATAGTTACTCCCCAAGTTTTATAAAAATTAAAACGCTTAACACTATTTCTATATTCAAAATTTGCACCCCAATTACTAAATAAAAAACAATCACATTGCAAAGAACTTTTTGTCTTACAGGTTAAAAACTCGATAAAAAAGCATTTTTTTATTTAAGCTTAATCAAAATTTATTTAATTCAACAAAAAAGCAACAACCATGAAGTTAGACCAGGAAATTGAAGTGTTGTCCAAATGCCATGATTTATTAAAAGATTTGGACGACGATGTAAAAGTAAGAGCACTACAATGGCTTTCCAGTAAATTCCATTTAGGGCAGACGACCCTTACTTTGGCTTCTGAGCTGGAAGCGGCTGAGGCTGCTGCCAATGGAGATGGAGGTAGTGTCGCGAAGCCTGCAAAAACTGCAGCTTCCGCAGCGGAACCAACTCCATCAGGTATCGAATCATTCAATTCTTTCAAAGAACTTTTTAAGTACGTGAAACCTTCTTCTGATTCAGAAAAGGCACTTGTATCCGCCGTTTTCCTCCAGTTGAAGAAAGATTTCTCTGAGCTTACAAGCGCTCAGGTACAAAAAGAACTGAAAAAGATTGACCAGCGAGTTTCGAATATTACACAGGCCATCAGTGCCTTGGTGAAAAAGAAAATGATGATACAGCTAGGAAAAGAAGGACAATCTCAGCAGTCGCGTAAACGCTACAAAGTTACGCATGAAGGTATCAAGTCCATTGCTGAGGCAGTAAAAAAGAAGTAATTTCTTCTTCAAAATCCCAAACAGGAAGTGACTCGCTTTTAATATCCTTATTAATAGGCTTCACTTCCTGATTTGGGCTTGTTTCCAGGCTTCTATGCCGCCTTCCAGATTGTAAAGATTAGTGTAATGATCTAATGATTCCAGGATGTGTATTGCATCGCTGCTTCTTTTGCCGCTTTGGCAATGAATAACGACCACTTTGTCTTTTGCAATTCGACTAATATTTTGTTTTAATTTTGATAATGGAATGAGTTCTCCTCCGATATTATAATCTTGATATTCGTGAGGCTCCCGAACGTCAATAAGCTGAAAATCAGTTTTTTCCGCCTTGAGTTTATATAACTTTTCTACGCTGATGGATCTAATTTGCTTCGGTAAGGGCGTGTTGCAAAACTGTTCGTAATCCAATAATTCAGTAATTTGGGTGTTACTTTTTTTATTTATTTTTAATATTAAAGAGTTAAATGAGGCAGCGTCAAAGACAAAAAGCCTGCCCGCCAGAGGCTCCCCGATATTTGTAATGATTTTTATTACTTCGTTCGCCTGCATACTGCCAATGATGCCTGGTAATACGCCCAGGACACCACTCTCTGCACAATTGGGAACGCTGTCCGGCGCAGGAGGCACAGGGTAGAGGTCGCGGTAATTCACACCTCGCGAGCCATTTTTATTTACATAATTAAAAACCGATACCTGTCCTTCAAACCGAAAAATGGAAGCATACACATTTATTTTATTGCATATTACACAAGCATCATTCACCAGATAGCGGGTCGGAAAGTTATCCGAGCCATCGGCTATGATATCGTATTCACTAATAATATTCAGGGCATTATCTCGGTTTAAAAACTCAAAAAAGGTATCAATTTTAATGTATGAGTTTAGTTGCTGAAGGCGCTCTTTGGCAGCTTGTACTTTGGGTTTGCCAACATCCTCGGTAGTATAAAGCACCTGCCGATGCAGATTGCTGTAGTCCACTTTATCCCCGTCCACAATGCCGATCTTACCTACCCCCGCAGCCGCCAGATATAAGAGCAGCGGACTGCCTAAACCTCCGGCGCCTACGACCAAAACTTTTGCCGCCTTGAGCTTTTTTTGTCCTTCCAGCCCCAGCTCCGGCAAGACCAAATGACGCGCGTACAGGGCTTGTTCTGCTGTGGAAAAAGGGTGATTTGAAGGCGCACCTCTTTTTAAATCGCTCATTATCAGTGTTTTTTGTCTTTCGGAAACTTTTTATTGAAAAAAATTATCAAATAACCTCAATAGATTGTAAATTTGGGATTGAGTCATTGCTATGCAACATCAATAGAACGATCTCGGTTCTATTGAAAAAATAAATGAGTGATTAATCGGTTTTTGGGATAGCCTCTCTCCGGAAGTTTTGGAGGGGGGCATTTTATTTTGGAAAAACTGTAAAAGTCCAATTTGCCTTCCAATCATCTGGTATTTACTGATTTTATAACTTTGCAAGACTTCCGACCAAGGATAAAACAGGTCACCCTGGCGAACAAGACATCCAAACGATGCACTAAACTTACAAAAGCTGTTCAAAAAAAATTGTACTTTGTAACTAGGTTGTCCAGTTATACAAACTACGCCCTTATGCAAAAAGCAAAATATAAAGGCTGGTTATTTGCTGCCCTGAATGCGGGGTGTATGTTATTATTGGCTTTGTTTTGGCTGAGCTTACCGCGCACTTTTGGCGACGAAGCATTCTTTATCAAATGGACTAGTATCATAAAAAAGTCTTTATTGGGTTTCGATAAAAAACCTGCTCCTCGCAGCGTATTATATGTAGATGTATCCGGCAGCAAAACAATTGTGGAAATACCGGATCCGCTGTACGAAGAACCCACAGGATATCACCATGCGGTTATTACAGATCGCGTACAACTTGCTGATTTCCTGAAGGTAATCGCTCAGTACGGCCATGGTATTCCGCTTGTTATTATGGATATTAGTTTTGAAAAAGCCAGCCCGCAAGATAGTTCATTGCAGGCAGTCATTGATGACTTCCCTTTTCCAATATTGGGTGCACGAATCCTGAATGAAAAGAAGCAGTTAATGCCAAGTGTCATTCAAATGCCCACAGGAATTGCCAACTACCTAAGCCCCGACAATACTTTTATGAAATATCCGCTTTTTCTTAGGGATACGCTTCCTTCACTACCTCTAATGGCTTGGGCAATCACAGAAAAGAAAAGTTATAGCAATAAAGGACTGTATCCCAAATTGAATGGGCATAGAAGCCTTCACAAACCTATCGTGGATTTTAAAATTCGCCCCTACGACCTCAATATTGGTAATGGAGCGGATACCTTAGGTTATACACTTCGTGCAATGGGAACTTTGCTATTTGAATGGACTTTTTGGGACGAGGCTGACATCAAACAAATGCTAAAAGATAAAATCATTATTATAGGTGATTATTATGAAGACAAACATGAGACCGTTTTTGGTACGCTGCCAGGACCATTGATCATACACAATGCCTATCTTACTTTAAAAGAGGGAGAGAGCCTTATCTCCTGGAAATGGTTATTGCTATTATATACTTTATTCTGGTGGATGTCGGCAAGAGCATTCAATGAAATAGCTTATCGCAAAACAAATCAGCAAAATAGTATCAAATCAGCCGTAGGGCGCATCGTTGTGGATAGTATAGACGAGACTTTCTTCCTGGCGCTGGGCACGATTCTTTCCTATTTTCTATTCAACATCCACATTAATATCCTGATTTTGCTTATTTACCTCAAGTTAGTTTCGTATATTTTGAGGCGTTTTGTTTTTCCAAAACCTATAGCTATACCATCACCTTAAACTCCTATATACATGAGAACCACACTATCTATCGTCAGTTTATTTTTTTTAGTAAATTTTATTACTGCTCAAAACTATTACGTCGCTTCCATACATGGGAATGTATATTACCAGAATAAGCTACTCAAAAAAAGGGACAAGGTCATTCCCAAAGGCAATATTCGCTTCAAAAGCGCGGACAGCTACGTCAAGCTTTCAGGCCCTGGCGGTCTTTACACACTTACTGCCAGCTTGGGAAAAGCCTCTGGAAATGAATTCTTACTAACGCTGAGCAATGAGCTATTCCCCAAAATACGCATGATGACTACTGCTGCGCCTGCATTTTCTCTAAGCGCTTATCCAAACATATTAAACGAATGGAAATTTTGGGGGCAGCATTATAGTTTTGTGGATAAAACCCCTTTACCTATTGACCCTGCTTTCACTGCCAATGGACAAGCAATCTATTTTCTGCATGAAACCGATCAAGGGCTTCTTTATAAAAAAGCAACTATCCGGCGCGATTCTATACTGAAAATTCGTATAAACAATTTTGCTGTTGGCAATAATAATCATGTAACTGGAACACTTGTTGTACAAATCAGTGAGCCTGCCTTGCTCGATACAATCGTGGCGAACTACAAAACACTTGACGAGGTGATAGATATGCCCATTTTTGCCAAAGAAGAAAATAAATCCACCAATCAAATCCTGGACATTCTAGGACCTTGCAAGGTTATTGACCGACGCGCCTTTATCAAGGATATGCGTTTTCTTAAAAAAACGAGTGATGCCCAGTCCACGGAAGAATTTCTCGATACCTATGATTTTAAAAATTATATTTCGCAAACATATGGCAAAGTGTATGAGCTTCAACAAGTGCTGAGAGAAAATGTTGGTTTCAAAAAGTCCAATTAAAACAGTCTTTCTCCAGCGATTATAGCCTAACATTACATCGCACCGGCTTTGATTTCCTCGACGACTTCTGGATTGAGTAGGGTTGAGGTATCTCCCAAGCTATCCGTCTCGCCGGAGGCGACTTTGCGCAGGATGCGGCGCATAATTTTGCCGGAACGGGTTTTAGGTAAACCGGACACGACCTGGATTTTATCGGGTTTGGCAATCGGACCGATTTCTTTGGTCACTACGTCCAGCACTTCTTTGCGGAAGGCATCTTCATCGTCCACCGGCTCAGCAGTAATAATGTAGGCGTAAATGCCTTGCCCTTTGATATCGTGTGGATAACCCACTACCGCAGATTCTACCACTTTCGGGTGTAAATTGATCGCGTTTTCCACCTCAGCGGTTCCGATCCTGTGTCCGGAGACATTCATCACATCATCCACCCGGCCAATGATACGGTAATTGCCCTTGGCATCGCGGCGGGCGCCGTCTCCAGTGAAGTATTTATTGTCAAATGCAGAGAAATAAGTCATTTTGGCACGCTCATGATCGCCATAGGTAGTGCGGATCATCGAAGGCCAGGGGAATTTGATACAAAGCATGCCTTCGACGTCATTTTCATGAAGCTCCTCGCCATTGGCATTGACCAGGCAAGGCTGCACGCCAGGTAAAGGTAAGGTAGCATAGGTCGGAATCAAAGGCGTGATGCCTGCCAGTGGGGAGATCAGAATGCCACCGGTTTCCGTCTGCCACCAAGTGTCCACGATCGGGCATTTGCCCTTGCCGATTTTGTCATGATACCAGCGCCAAGCCTCTTCGTTGATGGGTTCGCCTACGCTGCCAAGGACTTTGAGCGAACTAAGGTCGTGCCCCTGAGTGTACTGATCTCCCATTGCCTGGAGTGCACGGATCGCCGTTGGCGCTGTGTAGAAATGGGTCACTTTATATTTTTCGCAAATTTGCCAGAAACGCCCCGCATCGGGATAGGTCGGAACGCCTTCAAACATAATGGTGGTAGCGCCTGCCAGCAAGGGACCATACACGATATAAGAGTGTCCTGTGATCCAGCCGATATCCGCAGTGCACCAATAAATATCTCCGGGGTCGTATTGGAACACATTTTCAAAACTGAATTTGGTGTAAATCATGTAGCCGCCGCAAGTATGCACCACGCCTTTGGGCTTGCCTGTGGAGCCGGAAGTGTAGAGAATAAAGAGCATGTCTTCCGAGTCCATTGCTTCGGCGGGGCAATCTGAACTCTGGTGATCGACTTCCTCGTGCCACCATTTGTCGCGGCTGGCGTTCCAGGCTATTTCATCGCCGGTGTTTTGGTGTACCAAAACGGTTTCAATACTATCGCAATCCATCGCAACGGCTTCATCCACAACGGCTTTTACAGGAATATGCTTTGGGCCGCGATCATTGTAATCAGAACAAATGACCATTTTACAACTCGCATCCTTAATCCGGTCGGCAAGCGCATGCGCCGAGAAACCAGCAAACACCACCGAGTGAATCGCGCCAAGGCGGGCGCAAGCCAGCACGCCAATTGCAAGTTCAGGCACCATGGGCATGTAAAAGCATACACGGTCACCTTTTTGGATGCCCATAGATTTCAGGGCGTTTGCGGCTTTGCAAACTTCGGCATGGAGTTCGCGGTAGGTATAAGTTTTGTGCGGTTGCTTGGGATCATTGGGTTCCCAGATGATGGCGGTTTGATCGCCTCGGGTAGCCAGGTGCCGGTCGAGACAGTTCTCGGTAATATTCATTTTACCATTGACAAACCATTTTACATCCAGATCACGAAAATCCCATTCCAACACTTTGTCCCACTTTTTTTTCCATTGAAAAGACTCCGCCTGTTCTGCCCAAAAGGCTTCCGGAGCGTCCACACTGCGTTGATAAGCAGCCTGATATTGTTCAAAGGTTTTGATTCGTAGCGTCATAACAGATGAGTTTGGCTATTATTTGATAGTTCGGATTTTTTCGATAAAATCGGGGGGAGAATTCGTGAACTGCATTTAGCTAAATTCAGCATTTTTTACAAAAAAGAGAAACAAAATATAGCCGAAACGCGAGGTTGCTATCAAATTCTCCTCATTTTTAATGAACATGGGCAGTACCGCTTCCCCTTGGAACACGGATATCTTCAACCATTTCCTGTACTTTTTCTGGTGGCGCGGCCGTCCAGCGAGACACAATAACGGTGACGATCAAATTAATCACCATGCCCACGGTGCCAATGCCTTCCGGCGAGATGCCCCAGAGCCATTGATCGGGCGTATTTTCAAAAAGAGGCTCAATAAAAACACCTTTATAGGCAATGATATAACCTGCGGTGAATAAAATTCCAATAACCATTCCGCTTATAGCGCCCTGCATATTGGTTCTTTTGTCAAAAATGCCCAATAAGATAGCCGGGAAAAACGAAGAAGCTGCCAGTCCGAAGGCGAAGGCCACAACCTCTGCCACAAAGCCCGGCGGATAAATACCGAGCAAACCCGCAAGTATCACCGCAACTCCAGCCGCGATACGTGCCGCCCAGAGTTCGCCGCGCTCGGAGATATTGGGTAGGATGGCGTTTTTGAGCAAGTCGTGGGAGATGGCACTGGAAATTACCAACAACAAGCCCGCAGCAGTGGATAATGCCGCTGCAAGGCCGCCCGCCGCCACCAGACCAATTACCCAGCCCGGCAAGCCCGCAATTTCGGGATTGGCCAATACCATAATGTCGCGATCGACGACTAGCTCATTTTGTTCCGGAGATTTTACATATTGGATGTTCCCGTCGTTATTCTTATCGGTGAAAGTGATCAATTCTGCGCCTTCCCAGGTTTTGAACCATTGTGGAACTTCGGAATATGGCTGATTGGAGACCGTTTCTATCAAATTGGTCCTTACAAATGCCGCTACTGCCGGAGCCGTGGTGTATAAAATGGCGATAAACAATAATGCCCAGCCCGCCGAAACCCGGGCGTCTTTTACTCTGGGAACCGTGAAAAACCGTACAATTACGTGGGGCAATCCTGCGGTACCGACCATCAGCGCCGCGGTGATGCAGAAGACATCGATCATAGTTTTGGAACCACTGGTGTAAGCTGCGAAGCCCAATTCCTGGTTCAGTTTGTCCAGTTTATCCAGGATTTCCCCGAAGCCCATTTGCGGAATCGGGTTGCCGGTCATTTGAAATGAAATAAATATCGCCGGCACCATAAAGGCAAAAATCAGCACGCAATATTGCGCTACCTGGGTGTACGTGATGCCCTTCATACCGCCGAGTACCGCGTAGAAAAACACAATGGCCATGCCGATGATCACACCCGTGTGGATTGGAACTTCCAAAAAGCGAGAGAAAACGATGCCCACGCCACGCATTTGCCCTGCGATATAAGTGAAGGAAACGAACAAGGCACAAATCACCGCTACAATGCGCGCCGTTTGAGAATAGTAGCGTTCACCGATAAAATCGGGTACGGTGAATTTGCCAAATTTCCGAAGATAGGGCGCCAGTAGCAAGGCCAGCAATACATAGCCGCCCGTCCAGCCCATGAGGTACACCGAGCCATCGTAGCCGATAAAGGAAATGATACCCGCCATAGAAATGAAGCTCGCCGCCGACATCCAGTCCGCTGCAGTAGCCATGCCATTGAGCACAGGATGCACCCCGCCGCCGGCCACGTAAAATTCTTTGGTAGAGCCGGCTCTCGACCAGATCGCAATACCTATATATATGGCAAACGAAATGCCCACCATGAGCAGGGTCCAGATTTGAACACTCATAATTCTGTTGGTTTAAAGTTTGTTTTAACGTGTAATATGCTATTGTTCATCCACGTCGAACTTGCGGTCGAGCCGGTTCATTAATTTTACATAAATAAAAATGAGGACGACAAACACATAAATGGAGCCTTGCTGGGCAAACCAAAAGCCGAGCTTGAAACCGCCAACTTTGATATGATTTAGCTGTTCGACGAAGAGAATGCCTGCGCCGTAGGATACCAGAAACCAGATAGAAAGCAGTATAATCAGATAGCGCACGTTTTCGTGCCAGTATTGTTGTAAATGATTTCTTGACATAATGGTGTTTTTTGTTTCAAAAAATATGGGTTGCCAAGTCAGCTCTTCTTTACAATTCTAAGAGGGTTTAAATTTAAATAAAAGATTAAAGGACTTTGGTAAGCATTTGAATAATTTCGTAATATTCGTTATTAGTAAGCTGGTACAGCGAATTTTTGCCTTCGCGCTGAAAGCTGACAACTTCGCGGTTTTTCAAAATACTCAGGTGATGCGAAGCAACTGCCTGCTCGATGTGAAGATAGTTATGGATATCTGTCACGGTCATTTGACCATTGTTATGAAGCAGGTCGATAATGGCAAGTCGATGGGGATGCGAAATCGCGCGAAGCTTTTCGGCACAGCTTTCGAGGAAAATCCGGTTGAATTGTTGATTCATCATACAAGCATAGATACGAATATTCAGTAAAAGTCAAAATTTATAACCACAAAATGTAAAATAGTGGGGTGTTGAAATTAAAGAAGGAAATCAGAATCCCGTTTATAATCTTTAATTTTGAAAGGAAACTTGGCATGTGAAAGATTAACTATGGAAAACACCATTGCGACCCGGATTTACGACTTTTTGAAGACGTACCCTCCCTTTGATATGGTTCCGAAAGAAGCCTTGTTGAGGCTATCTGCGAAAACGGTCGTGCAATATTGCAACCCGGAGCAGATCATTCTACAGCAAGGAGAAACTTCGCATCCCTATATTTACGTCGTACGCGAGGGCGCGGTGCGCTTGTACCATGAAGCAGAGGGCGAGCGGATTTTAGTAGAAAAATGCGACGAAGGCGATCTGTTTGGTATTCAACCGCTTATTACCGATGAGCCTTATGTCCTTACGGGCGTAGCCACCGAAGAATCTTTGATTTACGGCTTACCAGTGGAAATACTTCGACAAATTGCGGAAGAAAATTCTAAAGTTGCTTTTTACCTGGCCAGTAGTTACGCTACAGACTATTTGCGCTATTTGCCAAAAGCCTACCAGGGAAAGCCAATTATGGAAAGCCCTATGGGCAGCGATTTGTTACTTGTTGAAATTCAGTCGATTGAGCAACGCCGTGCTCCGGTCACCTGTTCGGATCGCCACACCATTCGGGAAGCAGCGGGCATCATGAGCGAAGAAGAAGTGAGTTCGATAATTGTGGTGAATAAAAACCAACATCCGACAGGCATTGTGACAGATAAAGATTTGCGGAAGCTGGCGGCCACCGGCAGGGTAGGGCTGGATGTTCCGATCGCTCAGATCATGTCGAAGCCGGTAATTACGATCGGTCCGGATTTTACCATCGCCGATGTCCAGATCAAAATGGTCAAGCATCGTATCCATCACTTATGTATCACCGAAGACGGCACGGACGAGTCGCCGGTAACAGGGGTTATTTCCGAGCATGATTTATTGGTGATTCAAGCCAATAATCCGGCGGTACTGATTCGCAACATTCGTCGTAGTCGCAGCGCGGATGACCTGCGCCGCATCCGGGAAAAATCGGAAGTGTTGTTACAAAAGTATATCTATCAGGAAGTTGCGATCGCCTACATTTGCACCATCCTGACCGAAATCAACGATGCACTGGTAAAACGAGTGATCGAGCTGAGCGAAGATGAGATGAAACTCGAAGGTGTTGTGGCGCCCAAAGCCAAATATTGCTGGCTTTCGCTGGGCAGTGGCGGCCGCGAGGAGCAACTGCTGCGCACCGATCAGGATAATGCGCTGATTTTTGAAGATGTGCCCGAAGATGATCACGAAAATGTCAAGGATTATTACTTACAACTGGCAAAAAAGGTGACCAATAAGCTCCATGAATGCGGCTTTGCTTACTGCCCTGCCGATATGATGGCGAGCAATCCCCGGTGGTGTTTGTCCTTGACGCAATGGAAAGCGCAATTTTCCGACTGGATTCGCACACCGACCAACGAGGCTATTCTCTACTGCACCATTTTTTTTGATTACCGGGCGGTGTACGGTGATCTTTCACTGGCAACTCGACTTACGGAGCATATTTTTTCGGAGCTGGACGTACAAACGATTTTTTTACCCTTTTTGGCCAAAAATGCTTTGTTGAATCCGCCGCCGCTCACGTTTTTCCGGGATTTTATGGTGGAACGCAGCGGTGAGCATAAAGACGAATTTGATATCAAAACCCGGGCCATGATGCCCCTGTGCGATGCTGCCCGCGTGCTGATCCTGAACGCCAGAGTTGGCAAAGTAAATAATACGTTTCGGCGTTTTGAAAAACTGGCAGAAAACGAACCGCAAAACAGGGAATTGTACGAACAAGCCGCCGAAGCCTACGAGGTGTTGATCCGCTACCGGACCCTTCGGGGCTTGCGCAATAGCAATACAGGGCGTTATTTTAAACCGGCTGAACTCAGTAAAATGGAGCGCCTGGAGCTGCGCAACAGCTTCCGCCCTATACGGGAATTGCAATCTTTGCTGAATATCCGGTTCCAATTGGCTTATTTGCGATAATTTGAGGTGTACACATAATATAGTAAATACGAAGTGGTAAATGTTTAAAACCTGGTTTCAGAAGAAAAATAAAGAAGATCTTCCAAGTTTTTGGCGGGATTATGATGCGCATTTTGACAAGAAGCTTTCAAAAAATACGCCTGTTGAAGCGGTAGAATTTGTCATTTTTGATACGGAAACTACGGGTTTGGATATTCGTAAAGATAAAATATTGTCATTGGGCGCAGTCCGGTTAAAGAACAATCGCCTAAACGTCGGCGACAGCCTGGATTTACTCATTGCTCAGGCAGTGCAAAAACCCGGGAAAAGCGCGGAAATACACGGCATTCTGAGTACTCATATTCAGAATGGGCTCAGCGAAGGCGAAGCCCTGGAGCAATTCGTGACATTTTGTAAGGACGCTGTTTTGGTGGGGCACCATGTCGCTTTTGATGTAGCGATGCTGGATCAGTTGGCAAGAAAAGTGGTTGGCCGGCGTTTAAAAAATAGAACCCTCGACACGCTCGACTTAGCAAAACGCGTCAATCCGCCCGGTGCTTTTGTTCGTCCCGGCGATTACGGCCTTGATCGGCTTTGCCAGTTATACCAGTTGCCCACTTCTGATCGGCATACCGCTGCCGGAGATGCCTATATTACAGCATTGCTGCTGATGAAACTCCTGGTTCGCCTGCGCAAACGCGGGGTACATACGCTTGGACAATTATTACGCAGATAAATTTAAAACGGCTCGTAACAGGAAATAGCGGGCAATTTGTAATTTCACCCCGGTAAATAATTCCACATTCCCGTTTCACCATAAAATCAGCATTATGAATATGTGTAAGACCTTGTCTTTTTTGTTCTTGTCCATCATTGCACTGAGTTGTAAAAATGGTAAACCATCTGAAAACCAAAGAGATAACGTGCCGCTTGTATTTGAAGAACGCATCTTCAACATGGAGTCGAGTACCTGCAAAACCGACAGTACGCGCTGCGCTTCTGTGGAAATTACCTATCCGGTGGCGACGCAGGGCAATCCTGAAGCCATGAGCGCCATCAATGATACGATTATGAAATACATCCGCCAGAGCGTGGGTATTTTTGCCGAATCGCCCGAAGATGTGCCTGCCAGCCTGGAAGACGCCGCAGCCGGTTTTATTGGTGAATATGAAGCATTTATGGCTTCAGAGCCAGAGTTTGTGACCAGCTGGGCTATCGAAACCAATGGCAAAATGCTCTATCAATCGCCGAAGGTAGTGAGTATTGAAATTGCAACTTACTCCTATGCCGGCGGGGCGCATCCGAACACTTATGTTAGTTTGCTCAATTTTGATGCGACAACAGGTACGAAATTCGATTTGAGCGATCTTGTGACGGATATTAATAAATTGACCGCTCTGGCGGAGTCGAAATTCCGGGAGGCGCGTGAATTAAGCTCTACCGCCGATTTGAGCGAAGAAGGCTATTTCTGGGGTGAGGGTTTTGCTTTGCCCGCCAATGTAGCGGTGACCAACGAAGGCTTGTATTTTTATTACAATCCGTATGAAGCCGCGGCTTATGCGCTCGGACCTACGGATTTTGTGATCTCTTATGAAGAATTGAAAGGTATTTGGAAAGAAAGATAATAAAGTATAGCCGGTTCTAAATTGGGCCGGCGCTTCTTTTTTTAAAATGAAGGAATTGAACAGCAGCAGGCTTTTTCTTGGGTTTCTTTTTATCTGGCTGATTATTAATGCTTTACAGGCGGCTTTTACCGGGCTGGATCCCGATGAGGCTTATTACTGGATGTACGCTCGCCAGTTGGACTGGGGATACTTCGACCATCCGCCGGTCATTGCGGTATTGATAAAGCTGGGTTATGCGCTGATACCGAATGAGTTAGGTGTTCGGTTGGGTGCAATTGTATTACAAACGCTCAGTTTTTACATCATCTGGTTGATACTAGGGAAACCGACGGAAAAGTCGAAAATCTGGACGCTCATTGCCCTGCTGGCGGCTATGCCCATGCTCGAAGTATATGGCTTCATCGCTACGCCCGATGCGCCTTTGCTGTTTTTTTCGGTGCTGTTTTTCTGGTTGTATCAGCGGTTTTTAGCAAAAGAAAGTTGGGCAAATACACTATTGCTAGGCGTCTGCATGGCAGCATTATTATATAGTAAATATCACGGTGTAATATTAATTTTCTTTACATTATTATCCAATTTTAAATTATTATTAAAGCCAAAATTTTACATCGCCTCTATTTTTGGGGCGCTGCTGTTTGTGCCGCATTTATACTGGCAGTTCAGTCACGATTTTCCATCATTCCGTTATCACCTTGTCGGGCGGGATGATCCTTACGAACTCAAGCATACCATTACTTACATTGTAAATCAACTGGTTATTTTCAATCCCTTTATTTTCCCGATGATCGTGCTGGCGATGATTCGCAAACCGATAGCCGATCAACTGGAACGGGCTTTTTATTTCATCATTTTCGGGTTCTGGCTTTTCTTTTTGTACACCACCTCCAAAGGCCACGTGGAGCCACAGTGGACGAATATTTTGAGCATTCCTTTTGTGATTCTGACCTGGCGCTACAGTGTGCAGGATGCCAATTTTATCTTTGACAAATGGTTGAAACGACTGGCTTTTGGCTCGCTGGTGCTGTTGCTGATCGCACGGGTGGCTTTGGTTGAAGGCAATATTTTTAACATCAAAAGTAATTTTCATCGCAGTGCCTGGATAGCTGAATTGCAAGCCGAAACGCAGGGGGTGCCGGTGGTTTTTCAAAACTCTTACAGGGATCCTTCTTTGTTTGCATTTTATACTGGAAATCAGGCCTTTACCTTCACAGATGCCAATTACCGTAAAAACCAGTACGATATCTGGAATTGGGAAAAAGTCTTGCATAATCAGCGCGTAGTCATTGCCGGTCAACCCAGTTGGGATTGCACCAACTGCAAACCGCTGGAACTGACCCGGAAAAATTTGATGCTGAAAATCGTAGATAGCCTGCAGATCTCCCAAAAAGTGCATTTTGAGTTTGAGGCGCCGAAAATGTTATCTCCCGGTGACACGGTGGGGCTGGATGTGGCGATTCACAACCCTTATGAACACACCATTTTATTGGATGCCGGAAACATGCCGCTGCGAATGGTCGTCATTTTTTACAGGGATGAACGGGTCAATGGCAAGTCAGCTTTACAATTCGAGCAGCCTTTGACGGAGCTTTCCGCCAATGAAACAACCACGGTAAAAGCAAGCTTTGAAGTTCCGGCCGGTTTGCAAGGCGAATACGTCTTTGCGCTTGGCATTCAAACCGGAGATTTGCCATCATCTTTCAACAGTCGTTTATCAAAAGTCATAATTAATTGATTAACAGTGAAAAACAATTAGCGGTAGCCTTGTTGCCATGGCAACCTGTTTGGTCTGGCTTTTATGAAAGAAATTTTCCCAGAAACTGCGGTGGCGATGCGCCATTGCTACCAGTTCGATATTGTGCGCAAGGGCGTAATCGCTCAAGCCCTCAGAAACAGATTCTGCATCAG
>CAZGAU010000029.1:0-15542 GCA_964523725.1 uncultured Saprospiraceae bacterium | reverse complement strand
ATATTGTGCGCAAGGGCGTAATCGCTCAAGCCCTCAGAAACAGATTCTGCATCAGTTTCAGCCATATAAAACCCGAATGGCGGCTCGCCATCTTCAAATAATTCTTCAAAAATTTCTTCCTTGGTTTTCTCAAAATTACTGTCATCTCCACGCACGTGTACAAAGTGCACTGTAGCATTGAAAGGCTTATTGAATGTAAACAGCTTTTCCAGGACTTCATCGTCGGCGGATTCATAATTACTGGCGTACAGCATTTCCCGAAAACCTGTGAATTTGACGTCTTTTGGCACCAGCAGCACCGGACAGTGCGCTCGCTGCGCACAATTGGCAGAAACACTGCCAAACAGCTTATTCAGAATACCTCCGGCGCCGGTCGTACCCATCACGATCAAATCGTAATTTTTGGAAGCAGAAACCAGTTCATCCGCTGCAAATCCGATCAAAATATCATTATCCACTTGTTCGTTAGGAGCAACAGCTTGCATAAAATCCTTGAGCATTTCTTCCCGAATCTTCAGGTAATCGGCTACCGGCGGCACGAAGTTGGGATATTCGGACTCTACACTTGGCATAAAGACATGTACTACTTTTACCCTGGCACTGCCAATGGCTTTGGCTAAGTCTCGTGCAAAGAAGTAAGCGTTCTTCGCATTTTCAGAGAAATCGGTTGGTACTAATATATTTTTAATCATGGCTTTATATAGCTTTTCATTTATTTACAAGATAAGTTTTTCAACTTATATGAGGCTATGACTTCCGTCAGTGCGGCGGATAATTTTTATTACATACTTATTTATTCCAGATGATGTTTCTGGTCTTTCATAATATTTGCCAGAGTCCATTGCACATTATTTCGAAGCGCAGCCTGCCGCATTTCACAGTCTGCCTTTCGGCAAATGGTACAATTTCCGGGCGGTTCGCAAGGATCCACGTGTACAAATAATTCAACGGGTGAGCCCATATTTTGTGCAATGACCTCCTCGAAAAGTTTCACTTCTTCATGCGACTGGCGGGTCGTGAAGTACCAGGGCAGCGTGAGATGGCAATCGATATGCAGGGTTGCGCCGTATTTAATGACCCGGAAATTGTGCACATCGATCCAATTGTCGCGGCGATGTTCATCCAGGAATTTTACCATATTTTCAATCAGCTGATAATCAGCCTCATCCATAATGCCGGCGACGGAGGTACGCACCAATTTGAAACCAGTATATAAAATGATCCCACCGAATAAGATAGCGGTGAGGTTGTCAAGCCAGGTGATGTTGGTAAAATAAATCAGTATAAGCCCCACGAGCAAACCTGCGGAAGAATAAGCATCCGATTTCAAATGTTTGCCATCAGCCACGAGTATAAAAGAATTGGACCACTTGCCCTGGCGTTCCAGGAAATGCCCGAGTAAATAATTGATCAATCCGGAAATCAGTACAAGGATGATCCCTACATCCAGTTTTTCCAGTGTTTGCGGGTAAATGAGGTTGTAAATACCCTTGCCAATAATGATAAGCCCGGCGATAAAGATGAGACCACCCTCAAAACCGGCAGAGAGAAATTCGATTTTGCCATGGCCATAGGGATGATTTTCATCGCGTGGTTTCATGGCCAGTATCAAACTATACAAAGCAAAGAGGCCAGCCAATACATTGATAATGCTTTCCAGCGCATCGGTGAGAATGGCATTGGAATGAGTCAGCCACCAGGCATAGAATTTAGCGCCCATCAGCAGCAGACCTATCACAATTGCCAGAGTTTGAAAGCGAATATTTTTACGAGCGTGCGCCCGGGGGGCGACCGTATGAGGCATCTCTTCCTATTTTAATATTGCAAAACTGCCGACTGCCATTGAAAACTACAGATTTGATTATTTATTATCAGTGGGAACTTTTTCGGTCTGATCTTTTTTCTTTTCTTCAGGATATTCTATGCGGGCGTGGTGTACCGATTTCATCAACTTTTTAAATTCCTTTTTGCAAACCTCTAACTCTCTGAAGGTTAGCTTGGAGTCTTCGAGTTGACCCATCGTCACTTTCCCTGTCACGATCTTGTCGATCATTTCATTGATCTGGGTTTCGGTCGGGTTTTTTAAGCTTTTACAAGCCGCCTCGATGCTGTCTGCCATCATTAGAATGGTTTCTTCCTTGCTGCGCGGCTTAGGGCCAGGGTAGCGAAAATCCTCTTCATTTACGACTTCTTCGGGGTGGTTGTTGACATAATTTCGGTAGAAATATTCTACCCGGGTAGTGCCGTGGTGCGTACGAATAAAGTCAATAATCACCGAAGGCAAGCGGTGTTTTCTGCCCATGGCAACGCCCTCGGTTACATGTTCTATAATGATCTTGGCGCTTTCCAGCGCGGTTTTGTCTTGGTGTGGATTGTCGCCGTTTTGATTTTCAACAAAAAAATGGGCATTCTTGGCTTTGCCAATGTCATGATACAATGCGCCAACCTTGACCAGCAGCGGATCTGCTCCGACTCTGCGCGCGGCTACTTCCGACATATTTGCTACCTGAAGCGAATGCTGGAGCGTGCCTGGTGCCTTAATGCTTAATTCCCGGAGAAGCGGACGGTTCATATCCGTCAGTTCCATCAGGGTGATATGAGAGGTAAATCCGAAAACCCTTTCCAGCAAAGGAATAAGCGGATAAGCCAGCATGGTCAGGAAAGAATTGATAAAGATAGCGGTGAACACCGACCAGTCGATCGTTTGGAAGCTGCCTTCCTGAATCAGCGACAATCCCAGGAACGCAATGGCATACGTCAGGAAAATGTATAGCATCGAAGAGAAGAATCGCGACCAGTCGCGTGTATTGATATCACTCAGCAATACGACAATACCCGCCAGAATTTGCAGCAGCGTGAATTCGTAACCCAAAGACGAAAGAAAACTAGCGATCAGCACCACCGTAATATGAGAAAAAATTGCTAATTGATTATCGTAAAAGGTTCGGATTACAATCGGCACAATACAGAAAGGAATCATGTATGCGTTGAGCACTTCGGTATTCTCCACCACATAAACCAGGTAACTGTACACCATTAGCCATAAGAGTATGAAAAACAGCTCTTTATGCTTGCGAAAAACTTTGGTAGAGAACATCCACAAGTAAACGGTGAATATGCCGACGATGAGCAGCGTAAGCAGGAAATAACCCGCGAATACGGTCCAGTAGGAACGGAGCGTGGTTACATCCTGTTCGTATTGTTCTTTTAGGGATACCAGTTGCTGGTAGGTTTCATCATTCACCACATTTCCACGGGAAACGATAGTGTCGCCCTGTCGCACCATACCTTTGGTGGTCGATAGTTTTGCCAGCGCTTCGCCCAGGAATTTGGAAGTTATATCCGCATTATAATAAACATTAGGGACAATCGCTTCTTCGAGTAGAGGGTACAGAAAATCAGGCTCCTGCAAGCGACTATAAGGCAGGGAATCTGTCAGCAATGACTTTGCGGATGCCACGGTATAAAAGTATTCCAGGGTATGTTGTTGGGTGGTATTGCCTTCTAATAAGTTGATAACGAAATCTTTACCTTTGCCCTCGTGCGCCGGAGAAAGCTCTATAATACCCCGATTATAAACCCGATCCAGGAAATCATTGCCGTAATTCAGGTAGCGCTCGGGCCGGTTTTTTACATCAGAAAACTGGTCATCACCTTTGAATGCTTCGAGTTGCCTGGCAAATGCGACCGCAAATTGCTTCCTCTGCTCCTTGGCAATCGTCGTATTCATTTCATAATAAGGTGAAAACTCCGATTTCAACTGTTCGATGGAGGAATCAATCTCAACCTGGGTCTTTTTGATTGCAAAATCAAAGGGCGCCACCACGTCATCGTATCGCCAGACCTGCCCCGCTTCAAATTGATACTTAAACTGGAGATTATTAGGGAACAAGAAGCTGATGAATACAATCACTCCCAGTATCATCAGATAGCGAGTGACATTTGGAAGCTGCATTGTGATATCTTTCCATTTACTCATAGCTTACAAATATACAAATAACCAGCGATCTTGTTGCAATACCCTCTCCATGTCACCCTCTCGGTTTCCAGGCTATTTCCTCTACGCCCAAATCTTGCGCAAGTTTTCTGGCCAGCACGAACAGGTAATCCGACAGACGATTCAGATACCGAATAATAATGTTTTCCACCGCTTCATTTTGCGCCAGCGCTACCACATTTCGTTCGGCTCGGCGGCATACGCAGCGGGCAAGATGGCAATAAGATACTGTCGTATGCCCACCGGGTAAAATAAAATTCTTGAGCGGCGGCAGCACTTCGTTCATGTCATCAATGGCTTGTTCCAGTTTTTCAATATCTGCTTCCTGAATATCTGGCGTAATCATATCCTTGTCGGGATCGCTGGCCAGGTTTGAACCGAGCGTAAATAAACGATCCTGCACTTGTTTCAGTAAGGTTCGAATTTCGTTTTGTTCAATAGAATCGCGTACCAACCCGATCCAGGAATTCAGCTCATCCACGGTGCCATAGGCTTCGATCCGCAGGTGGTTTTTGGGAAGGCGCTTACCGCCAAAAAGAGAAGTTTCACCCAGATCACCGGTTTTTGTATAAATTTTAGATGCCATAATGTAATGTTATTTTGAAAATTTGATATAATCATTCAATCAACCAATTATAAAAACAGTTTTACCTGGAAACAAATAAAAAAGGCAGAAGTCGGCGAGCATGGAAATAAATTTTTAATCATGGAGATATACAAAATAGTTCCATGTAATAAAAAAAGCCTCCCGAAAGAGGCTGCGAAAGAATGAAAAAGGATAAATATATTGAAAAAAATTAACTCATAATCCGTTCATTTTTAACGTCGCTTTCGACTAAACCGTCGCGCAGGCGCACCACGCGATGCGCATATGCAGCGATATCGGATTCGTGGGTCACGAGAATAATCGTATTGCCCAGTTTGTGCAGTTCGTCAAAAATATGCATGATCTCCACCGAAGTTTTGGAGTCGAGGTTACCGGTCGGTTCATCCGCCAAAATGATGGAAGGATTGTTCACCAAAGCTCTGGCAATAGCTACGCGCTGACGCTGACCCCCGGAGAGTTCATTGGGTTTGTGATCAACGCGATCCCCTAATCCTACAGCCTCCAGCACTTCCCGAGCACGATCCAGACGTTTAGATTTGCTCACGCCGCCATAAACTTGAGGCAGGGCCACATTTTCCAAAGCGGATAGTCTTGGTAATAAGTTAAAGGTTTGAAAGACAAAGCCAATTTCCTTGTTTCGTACCTCCGCCAGTTCGCTGTCGGTCATGGTACTTACATTCGTACCATTGAGGTAATATTCGCCGCTGGTAGGCGTATCGAGGCATCCAAGCAGGTTCATCAGGGTCGATTTTCCCGAACCGGAAGGTCCCATCAGGGCAACGTATTCATTTTTGTAAATGTCGAGGGTGACGGATTGCAGGGCGTGCACTTTCGTGGCCCCCATAATGTAGGTTTTCTTCAGTTCTTTTACAGCGAGAATTGGCTCCATATTTTTAAGTTCAAGTTTAACGTTTGAAGTTTTTGGTCGAGATCGCTATTTCAGATCTATCACCTTTGGCACTCTGAAGTAAATGCTGTCCTGCTTTGGTGCATTGCGCAGCGCTTCTTCGCGGCTCACCTGATGATTGATGGCATCATCCCGCAGTACGTTTACTTCTTCATTCACATAGATGAGCGGCTCTACGTTTGTGGTATCCAGCTCTTCCATTTTTTCCATCATCGCCAGAATGTCGTTCAAATCTTTTGTAATTCTGCTTCTTTCTTCTGCCGACAATTCCAGGCGTGCCAGATGTTCAAGTCTCGAAATTAGTTTTTCATCTATCGTCATAGCAAATATTTAGATGTTTGACCCGATTTTATCGTCGAAATGAATTTTGTAACGCTGATCTTGGATCGGCGCAGGCATTTGGTCTATAAAATGATAGCCCCGGATCATTCAACCCGGGGCTATAAAGTTGCAATAAAAATCGCAAAAAATTATATCTTTTAAGGATTCGCTGATGGTTCTTCTGTTTGAATTTCCTCCGCTTTGATAAATTCAGCCACATTCAATTTTGCTAAGTATTGATCGCGGATTTCGCTAAATCTTGGCATTTCGGACTTGGGTAAAGGCTCCGGATTCGGGAAATTTAAGCGAAGATGGTTCACTTGCTTGCCATTCTGCCAAAAACGGAAACAAACGTGCGGTCCTGTCGCTAAACCGGTAGAACCTACATAACCAATGACTTGACCTTGACTCACATGCACGCCCGGCCGAATACCTTTGGCAAATTTCTGCATATGCAGATACTGCGTTTCGTAAGTTTTGTCATGTTTGAGTTTTACATAATTACCATTGCCACTAGTGTAAGATGCTGCGGTCACAACACCGTCTCCAACCGCCAGAATGGGCGTACCATAAGGCGCTGCATAATCCGTGCCGAAGTGCGGGCGACGGCGCTTCAAGATCGGGTGGAAACGATTCAAATTATAATAGGATGAAATCCGGGAGTACTTCACCGGTGCTTTCAGGAATGCGCTTTTCATCGGGCGGCCTTCGCGGTCGTAATAGCCTTTGATCTTGCCATCTTCACTTTCGTAATAAATCGCGTAGAATTCCTTGTTGGCATTTTTATAAGTAGCCGCGTAAACTTTGCCCACGCCAGCGAACTGATCTTCCACAAAGTTTTGATCGTACACCAGTCTGAACTGATCGCCCTTTTGCAGGTGGTGGAAATCCACTGCCCATTGCAAGGCATCTTCCATTTTGTCTGCCAGTTCAAAGCTCATGCCCGCATCGGTCATGGCTTGCCAGAGCGAAGATTCGATTTCTCCGGCTGCGGACTTTACTTCGGTAGTCACTGGGCGTTTGATGCGCTCAACTTTTAAATCATCTTGTAAATGGAAGACAACGTATTCATAAATACTGGGTTCGTAAATTAAATAATCAGCGCGAGCGGTGCTGTCCTTGGTCAGAATGGTGTAAGGGTTACCCACACGCAGTTCATTGACCTTGAACACGTCTTTGCAATTTGCCACAATTTGCTCGATCGAAGGATAATCCACTTGCTGAGCCAACAGCAAATCCGCCAGAAACTGACCGGATTTTATTTTACCTTCAAATACCTGAAAAGTATCGATGGCAAAGCCGTACTTCATTGTGGGAATATGTACCGGAAATGAGCTAAGTTGGACTGCTTCCGTTTCGCTATGAAGTAAGGAGGCACGCAATGTCCGGGAAGAATCGGAATTCCAGTAAAGAAAGGAACCGAAAGCGGCTGCCGATAATCCGATAATACTTGCTGTGAAAAATTTGGTACGTACAAGTCCTAAGACTCGTTTTTTGTGTTGGTAAAACGCTTCTCTCAAATCCACGGTTTTCCTGATTTGTATTGAACAATCAACGCTAGAAACACCAAGAATCGCCGATAATACTTACTGGTGTGCATCATTATTAAAAAAGCCATGTTCCAGCGTTACTTTCCACGCGCCACGGGATTAATTTCAGGTGTGTAGCGACTCTCATGTTTGCAAATATAGAATTAGGTTTGAAAGTAGCCTAATGAATTTTGTTAAAAATGCATTTTGGGGTCATAGGGTGATTGGAAAATAGGTTCTTATCAGGCTTCTAAACGCATCACCCCATCTAATTTATAACCACCTGATCTACCTGCGCTTCAATGACTGCCTGAATGGTATTGGGCACTTCCGAAAATAAATCCAGACCCGTAGCTGCCTCGATTTCATTGACTGACACACGGTACCGGTGCCAGGGTGTAGTCCCTACGCTGTTCTTATTTTCAACGTCAATCGCTATAATGCGGGTATTTTCACTAATTCTTTTCAGATCATCTTCTCCGTAAGGTAGCACCAGAATAACTTTCCAAAGATTGCGTGGCACAGTAATTTTTCCACCGGCAATTTTTTCACGATAACCCTTGTTGCCTGTTCCACCCTCGCCGTAATTCCCGGAAATAATGTACAATTCATTGCCTTCATCCACCAGTTTGCGGCAGTAATCTTCCAGTTTTACCCACAGATCCTGGTTGTTGATCGGTGCCTGCGGAAAAATATTCACCATAAAAAAAGTAGCGCCATTGTCCACATCCGTAAGCGTGCGATCTCCGGAGGGACACACATGTCCGCGATCAAAGCCATTAACGGCAAACTCATAATCTCCCGGTTGCACCCGGTACCAACCTTCAGGGAGTTCCTCATACGGGCGGAAATTATCCTGGCGTGTGGCGTTGCCCAGCCAGTCTTCACTCAGATGCCAGCTCACCCAGTTGGGAATGCCGCGGCTTCTGTTGTACGAAAGTGTCATCTGCGGCAGCGAAATCAGATAATTATTTTCGTTAATAATATCAGTGGAGGCATTACTGGGATTGCCCAGCATAATATTGATTTCTGTGCGCTCGGGATCAGGTAGAAAAGTTTGTTTGGAACTATCGCAGGAAGTAGAGATAAATGCGATAAAAAGTGTGCTTAATAGTAGTCTTACGTTCATGAGTTCAGGTATTTGCGGCAAAAATAGACAGATTTTGCAAATTTATATGTCAAACATCAAACAATGAGACAATCAAACCAGGAAGCAATGAAACCGTGAATTAATACTATCTTTGCCCCCAAAATTAAACGACATGTCCGACCAATATAAATATAACCTCCGAGGCGTTTCTGCCACTAAAGATGAAGTCCATCAGGCAATTAAACATTTGGATAAAGGTTTATATCCGAATGCTTTTTGCAAAATTCTGCCTGATATTGTTGCTGGGGATAAGACTTATTGCAACATCATGCACGCCGATACCGCGGGCACCAAAACCAGCCTGGCTTACCTTCATTGGCGTGAAACGGGCGACCTAAGCGTTTGGCGGGGCATTGCGCAGGATGCGATTGTGATGAACCTCGACGATATGGCTTGCGTGGGCTGCGTGGACAATATTATTTTGTCTTCTACCATTGGTCGAAATAAAAATCTGATCACCGGGGATGTGATTGGTACGATTATTAATGCCACAACCGAGTTTATTGATAAAATGCGCGAATTCGGTGTCAATGTGACGCTGGCAGGTGGTGAAACGGCGGATGTGGGTGACATTGTGCGTACGGTGGACGTGGGCTATACCGCTTTCGCTCGTATGAAACGCGCCGATGTGCTGGAAAATCATATTCAACCCGGCGACGTGATCGTGGGACTGGCTTCCTTTGGGCAGGCTACCTACGAAGATAGCTACAACGGCGGCATGGGCAGCAATGGTCTGACCTCCGCGCGGCACGATGTTTTTTCAAAATTATATGCTGAAAAATACCCCGATAGTTTTGATCCAAATGTGCCAAATGAAGTTATTTACACGGGTTCAAAACTATTAACCGATCGTGTAGAAGTGGCTGGTAATCAGTTGGAAATTGGCAAGCTGGTGCTTTCTCCGACGCGAACTTATTTACCTGTTATGAAGCGTTTATTTAGCGAATTACATCATGAAATCAACGGTATGATCCATTGCACCGGGGGCGGTCAAACCAAAGTGCAAAAATTTATTAAAAACCTGCGCGTTGTAAAAAATAACCTTTTCCCGGTGCCGGCGCTGTTTGAACTGATCCGGCAGGAATCCAAAACCAGTTGGCAAGAAATGTATCAGGTGTTCAATATGGGGCACCGCCTCGAAGTCTATCTGCCGGAAGCCTCGGCACAACGCGTGATAGATATTGCGCATGAGTATAATATTGTAGCCCAGGTAGTTGGATACGTTGAACAAGCCGGGCAATCTGCTGTTAGGATCGAAAGTCCTTACGGAGTTTTTGAGTATAAGTAACTGCCAAACTTGTTTGGCAAGGTAACCCCAAACTTGTTTGGTCAGGTAACACCCAAACTTGTTTGGCAAGAAATTTAATAAACATGACCAAAAAAGAAAAAGCCGCCAGCATCGCCCGCATCCTGGACGAGTATTTCCCCGAAGTGCCCATCCCACTCGATCATGAGGACGCCTACACGCTGCTGGTGGCGGTGGTGCTCTCGGCACAATGCACCGACGAGCGTGTGAATCAGGTGACGCCTTCCTTATTTGCACGTGCCGGCAATCCTTTCGATATGGCAAAACTTGACCAGGACGAGATTCGGGAAATTATTAAACCCTGCGGTTTGTCCCCCAGTAAATCCAAGGCTATCAAGGGTTTATCCGAAATTCTGGTGGAAAAATACAAAGGCGAAGTCCCGGAAACTTTCTTTGCTTTGGAAGCCTTGCCTGGCGTAGGTCACAAAACCGCTTCGGTGGTAATGAGCCAAGCCTTCGGGCATCCGGCTTTTCCGGTAGATACGCATATTCATCGGCTGGCCTGGCGTTGGGGATTGAGTACCGGCAAAAATGTGGAAAAAACCGAGGCTGATTTGAAAAAAGTTTTTCCCAAAGAAAGCTGGAATAAATTACATTTACAAATTATTTACTTCGCTCGTAAATATTGCCCCGCGCGTGGGCACAACCCCTATGAATGCCCGATTTGCAGCAAATACGGACGTAAAGAAATGTTTAAAGAATATGATAAAACTTTAGCAAAGAAAAATAAAAAGTAAATAAAAAAGGATTTGGAAATCATATTTGTAATTTCCAAACCCTCCTGCTTACTGCCCACTGCTCACTGACCTCCCCCTCCGATCTTAAACTTCATGCCAAAACCAATCTGGAACAAAGTATCATCAAAGCCGGTATCCGAATTGCTCAGGCCGTAGTAAGCCACATCTATACCAAATTTGGTCTTGCGACCCGTAAGGAAGCCCGCATTGGCGCCGAAATAATTGATCAGCCCCGAAGACTCGCCAAAGGTAGTGCCCCACTGCCCGATGTAGCGCGGTGAGATGTACAGATCGAGATTATCTTGCGGGTGATAAGATGCATACAGCGGAATCTGGAAGTTGAACAAACCGCCCGAAGTGCTCACAAAGCCAAACATCCCAAGCCCAAAACCTGCGGACATCGCAAACGGCGACTCCTGATCGCCCACAAATTGATATTTCACATCCGCAAAAATATTCAGGTTGGTATTGGCGCGGATGCCAAAATCCACCTTTTCACTAATGCCGTAGCGACCGCCAATTTCAATGTTTGGAGCAAAAATGCTGAAATCATTGTCCACGTTGACAGAGTCGGATTCAGAATCCAATTCATCAAAATCCGGAGTGCGCGTGCCGTTGATCGAAAACATGATCTCGCCGCTTTCAGCGCCTACGGTGCGTCCCGTCTGAAAACCACTGATCGAAGCGCAGCTTGAAAGGAAAACTAATACGCTGCCGAGCAGCAAACATTGTAAAATCGTTTTGTTTTTCATTTGTAGAAAGTTTTATTGGTTATGAAGACTTCTTTAAGCGCGCAAAGGTAGAATGGAACGTCCCTTTTTGGTTAAAAATTTCGATAAATCATCAGATTTTGACCGATTAAGCCGGTTTTTGATTGAAAAACAGATGCCCGTGTGACTTTCATCATTGGAAAAAACAGCAGCAGAAGCTACCTTGAAAAGAATCAAAAATAGAGAATGATGAAAGCCATAATCAGATTATTACTCGTGGCGACAGGTATTTGGAGTTTTTTCATCCTGTCGGCACAGACGGGCACTTCTCTGTTTGGAACCATCCAGGAAGAAGATCAGGAGGCAATCGAGGCCTTGGTGCTTTACCCGGAAGCCACCCGCAACGACATCCTGGAAGCCACGCTCCATCCAGAACTGCTTATCCGCATCCGGGCCATACAGCAGGAAACCGGGCAACAATTTCAGGATTTAATAACGCCTTATCCCAAAGAGGTACAGCAAATGCTCTGGGATTTGACGCGTTACCCCGACTTGATTCGACGTATGACCATGCTGGAACGCAATGACAATAAGGGTTTGAACCAGGTATTGGAAAATTATCCCGAAGTTATTTACCAACGCGCGAAGGACGCATTTAGTAATTATTACAGTGTTTTAAAACGAATAGACGACATTGAGCAAGCCTCTAATGCAGCATTTGCAAATTTGCTGAAAGGCTACGCACCTCGCACGCAGGAAGCATATAAAGCTTTGCTGAAACTCCCGGAAGTACTGACGATTCTGTCCGATCATATCGATCTGGTGGTGATTGCCGGTGATTTGTACCGCAAGGATCCAGCACTGATCCGCCATAAAGCCGATAGTTTGAATCTGGTCGTTGCCCAGCAACAAGCCAGAGACCTCGCCGACTGGAAAGCGAGCCTTGAAAGTAATACCAATATTGACGAAGACCTGGCCGCAGTCGGGGAGGAGTTTGCCGGGGAATACGGTTATGATGACGAATATTATGATTATCGGGGCGATGATCTTTATTATGATGAAGCAGTAAATGAACCGGTGGTGATTCGTGAATATTATTATTATAATTATCCGTATTGGTTTGGCTACCCGACCTGGTACGTGTATCCGCGCTGGCGCCCTTATCCGCTGTGGTGGGACTGGGGTTTTTACTTCGGACCGGGCCGTCAGATCATTGTAATAAATTTACCTTCTTATTACTTTGTAAACTGGTATTTTTATTATCCGCATCATCATTATTATCATCCTTATCTGACGGATCATTTTATTCGTTATTATGAATATCATCCTCGTCCGGTGAATAGCATTACCACCGCGGTGCATACCTGGAGAGACCATAACCGGGCGGTGATTACCGATACCTGGATGAATAATGAGCGAAACCGGGTTGAGCAAATTCAGGAGTTTGGTAAATTTGAGTTTGAACGGCGCAAGTATAATGATGCAAATCCCGATAAAAACCTTTCGCAATATGAATTTTATGAAAAAAATACGCGTCGTTATCCGAATACCAAGGCGACTCCAGTACCGGAAACCCAGCAACCACGCATCCGCACTACGCCACAGCCCAAGGAAGACAAGGCTGTGAAAACACCTCCAAGGAAAACCGAAATCGGCAAACCGCTGCCGCCGCCTGCGCAAAGAGAACCGGCAAAAATAGAACCTCGCAAGCAAAACGAGCGCCTGGAAGCCATCAAACGAGCGGAAGAACTGCACAAACAGCGCTGGGAAAAGCAACCACCAAAACCAACGACCACGCAGCCCCGAACGCTGAAACGCACTGAAATCAAGAAAACGACGCCACCGAAAAAGACCGAAACGCCAAGAAAGAAGAATCAGTAAATTTTTATATCATAATATCATAAAACACATAGGCACATATTATAACATGATATATACTAATGTGCCTATGTGTTAAATCCGGCAGCGTTTTACTCTCCAAACGGAAGCTTCACTTCTTCGCCCCATAGGTACTTATTGAACCATTGCCAGTTGTGCCAGACCGCTGCCAGGCGTTCCTTGGGTTTAGTGATACCGTGCCCAAAGCCTTTGTACACAACGAGTTTGGCGGGTACATCGTTGTCGCGCAATCCTTGCAAGAGCTCATACGCATTGGGAATCGGTACACGCTGGTCGAACTCGCCGTGCTGAATGAGGGTAGGAGTACTTGCCTTATTAATATTGGTCATCGGGGAAGTTTTGGCATAAATTTCCGGATCCGACCATGGGGTGGCTTTTAAATATTGCCGGGTAAATGGATGAATATCGGTATTTACATAATATGTCATCCAGTTGGAAATGCCCGCCCCTACTGAAATCGCTTTAAAACGATTGGTATTCGTGGTCAGGAAGGCAGAAATATAGCCACCCTGGCTCCAGCCCATGCAGCCCATTTTATTTTCATCCACCATGCCTTTATTTACTAAATGATCCACGCCCGACATGACATCCCACATGTCACCCACGCCGAGGTTGCGCACGTTCAATGAGCGAAATTTTTCACCGTAACCCGCTGATCCACGGTAGTTTACACGCAATACCAAAGCGCCTTTTTCCACCCACTGGTTTACCGGATACACATAACTCAACACCGGCGCCGGGCGATCCGTGCCGGTGGGGCCGCCGTGAATGACTACGAGTAATGGATATTTTTTAGCAGCATCATAATTCCTGGGTTTATGTAATACGCCTTCAATCTCCGCGCCATCCTGACTCTTCCAGGTAATGATCTCGCTGACGGGCGTCGGCCAATCCTTGATCTGCACGCTCATATTGGTGAGCTGTTTAGGTTTGGCATTTGCCAGCGGCGTTTTGAAAATTTCGGTCAGGGAATTTGCATCGGAAGCATTGTAAGTCAGCGTTTTACCATCTTTTGAAAACGTGTAACCCCCAACGATCGTATTCCCCGAAATCACCGGCGTAACCGCACCATTCTCCGGATTTATGTTAAACAAATGGCGATACACGCGCTGCGAAGCCACAAAGAAAATACCCTCGGGGTTCCAGGTAAGGCCGTATTTATCCTCGTCAAAGCTTTGCGCAATCGGCCTCGGTTTACGCGCATCCAGCGACATCATGAAAATCTGATTATTCGTATAATAAAAAGAAGTCGTATCATTTAAGGCGCTTGTAAATAAAACCTGCTTCGAATCAGGCGACCAAGCTTCAAAGCCATCTGCGGATGGGTTTTTGACCAGTTCCGTTAGTTTCTTGTTATTCACTTCCAGGATTGAAATATCTGAATAAACAGAGGAATTAATTAACGGATTCGGGCGATGTGTAATGGCGATCATTTTACCATCAGGCGACCATTGAAAGTCACTCACCGTAAAGTCTCCTTCCGTCAGGCGCGTAGCTTTAGGCAATGTAATACAATCGCTTTTTTCCGTTGAATCTTTACTTTCATTATAACAAGGCATTTCATGTGGCGCCGGCATCATATTTGGCTTGAATTCCACCAACCAAAGGTGCGTCAGGCGATATTCCTCCTCATCCACTTCATAGCTGCCGAAGCGTTCCTTGCGTTTTTTGTCGGCTTTACTTTCTGGTTCCTGTTTGGTAATCGCAAAATGTTTGCCATCGGGCGCCCATTCAAAACCGCTGACACCCTCGTCTTCATTGGTCACAGGCTGCGCCTCGCCACCAAATGGACTGATCACATGAATTTGAGTTTTCTCCCCGCGCTTGGCGGTAAAGGCGATCCACTTGCCATCGGGCGACCACTTGGGCGAGGAACTGCTGCCATCCGGCGTGCGCGTCAATTGAAACGGTGCTTCGCCCTCGCGCGCGAGCCAGATTTCGGTATCATAACTATTTTCTTTCCAATCGGTGGAAGAAACCATGAATGCCACATGCTTCCCGTCCGGCGAGATGATAGGCGTGCCGGCATTGCGCAAGGATAAAACCTGTTCAAATTTAATATTCACGCCTTCCTGCGCGAAGCTGGTAAAACTTAATGCGAATAAGCAAATGATTAATAGTGCTTTAGGTGTTTGCATCATGAGTCGAGTTTTTGATTAAGCTTTGAAAATACACAATTTATTCTTTTCCCAACCAGAATTTGGACAACAGAAACCGAAATTTTATATTGCTTTGGAAAACTTTGGAGTAATAATTTATTTTGGAGTAATATTTGTGGCGGCTGGCCGGCAAATCACTGTTCGACGGAGGAGTTTGATTTGCCTAGCGTTTTTTGGCTACTTTTTTGGGCGATTGCAAAAAAGTAGCAAAGGTATAAGC
>CAZGAU010000028.1:19171-41842 GCA_964523725.1 uncultured Saprospiraceae bacterium | reverse complement strand
GGAGGGACTCGAACCCCCACGCCTTGCGGCACTAGATCCTAAGTCTAGCGCGTCTACCAATTTCGCCACACCCGCTTGTGTGCTGCTCTCCTAAAGCCCTTCTTGAAAAGCGATTGCAAAGATATAATCTTTTTCAGGAAAAATGCTAGTGCTACGAGAATTTGTTGCTGTATAAAAGCGGTAAAGAATACAACGCAAACCGATTTTTTGTTTAGTTTTGTACAATATCCCTTTTTGTAAAACAAACACGAATTCGTTCCGTATAAATTTTAAAAGATGTTAGACTTTAGACAATAGACGTTAGATTGTTCCTACAAATAACTAATTTCCAATATCTAAAATCCAACATCCACAACATCCCATGAACGTTAAAAAGCAGGATAGTTATGACCATTTCAACAGGCGAGGCCAGGGTTGTCAACCAACAACCTGAAGAAAGATTGATCCAAAATGCATATCGAAAGCTCTTGCGTTCGATCAAAAGTGAATTGGAGAGTGAAGACCGGAAGAATATTCGTATGGCTTACGAGCTGGCTGTGGATGCCCACAAAGAGCAGCGCCGTAAGTCGGGCGAGCCTTATATTTTACATCCCATTGCAGTGGCTACGATCTGTGCCGAGGAAATCGGGCTGGGACCCACAGCCATTGTAGCCGCGCTTTTGCACGATGTAGTGGAAGATACGCCGATCAAACTGGAAGAAATCAACAAAATATTTGGCGAGCGCATCGGCAAAATTGTGGATGGTCTGACCAAACTCGACAGTGCTTATAATGCCGAAAGCCCACAAGCCGAAAATTTCCGCAAGGTACTCAGTACCCTTGTAGATGACGTGCGCGTGGTGCTCATCAAAATGGCTGACCGCCTGCACAATATGCGTACCCTCGGCTCGATGCCGCATCATAAGCAATTAAAAATCGCTGCCGAAACGAGCTATATCTACGCGCCGCTGGCACATCGTCTGGGTTTGTACAACTTCAAGACCGAGTTTCTCGATCTTTGTATGAAAATCACGGATCCCGAAGCTTATCATGATATTGCTTCAAAACTGCAACAAACCAAGCGCGAACGTAACCGTTACATCGCCGAATTTATCAAGCCGCTCCAGTCTCGGCTGGATGAGCTGGATGTACACTACCGGATCGTGGGCCGGCCCAAGTCTATTTATTCCATTTATAATAAAATCAAAAAGAAGCAGGTACCTTTTGAGGAAATTTATGATCTGTTCGCCGTACGAATCGTCCTGGATGTGCCGGTAGAAAAAGAAAAACTCTACTGCTGGCAGGCTTATTCGATCGTGACCGATGTGCACAAACCACTACCCGAAAGGCTCAAAGACTGGATCACCGTACCTAAATCCAATGGTTACGAATCATTGCACACCACGGTTATCGGCCCGAAAGGCCGCTATGTGGAAGTACAAATCCGCAGCGCCCGCATGGACGAGATCGCCGAGCGCGGCTTCGCCGCACACTGGAAATATAAAGGCGTGAACAATCAGCCCGATGTGTACGAGCGCTGGCTTGACAGTGTGCGCGAAACCATCGAGGATCCGACCAGCGATGCAGTGGAATTCCTCTGGGATTTTAAAGCGAACAGCCTTTTCAATGAAGAGGTGTACGTTTATACGCCTAAGGGCGAACTGAAGATATTGCCGAAAGGCGCTACCGCCCTGGATTTTGCCTTCAGCATTCACACCGATTTGGGGTATCATTGCCGGGCGATTAAAGTAAATAACAAACTGGTGCCCATGGGTTATACCCTGAAAAACGGCGATCAGGTGAGCATTGAAACCGAAAGAAATCAAAAGCCAAGCGAAGAATGGCTGAAATGGGTGGTCACCGGCAAGGCCAAATCCAAGATTCGTTCGGTGATGAAGGAAGAGATGCGCCGCAAGGGCGAGATCGGCAAGGAAGCGCTGGAACGCAAACTCAAAAATCTGAAAGTAGATTTTGAAGAAAGCGTAGAATTGCTGGTAAAACATTACGGTTTCCCTTCACATGCGGAATTGTACTTCAAAATTGCCGAGGGCAAGCTCGACATTCCTTTTATATTCAAGCATTTTAAAGCAGAAAATGGGAAACTGGTTGAAATTCAGCCGGAAACAGCTATAAAAAGCACCGATGACTCCAAAGAAACCGAGCCGGCCAGACCTGTCAGAAAAAAACAGGACAGCAAAACCCGCCTGACGATCAATGGCGAATCGGCGGATCGCTTCGAATATTCATTGGCAACCTGCTGCAACCCGGTGCCGGGCGATGAAATTTTTGCCTATCTTACCGCCAATGCGGGTTTGAAAATTCACCGTACCAGTTGTCCCAATGCGACCAACCTGATGGCCAATTACGGCTATCGCATAATGAAAGCCGACTGGAAGGAAACAACCGACACAAGCTTTACCACTACCCTGCTGGTTATCGGTATCGACGACGGTCCGGGCATTATCCAAAAAATCACTCAGGAAGTGTCCAACAATTTGGGGCTCAACATCCGCTCCATGTCTATCGCCGGTAACGAAGGCTATTTTGAAGGAAACATTACCCTGATGGTGGCCAACAAAGACCAGCTCAACGCGGTGATCCGCAACCTGGAAAACCTAGATCAGGTTTCAAGTGTTACTAGAATTGACGAGGTATAAAAACAGATTTGAAGCGCTGAGAATCAATTTATAATCAGCCATTTACCATTAATATTTTTTATAATGTCGGCAAACAGGAATCAAGAGGAGATTATCAAAGAAGTCAAAAATATTTTTGCATCGCATCTGGAGTCCAGCGGTTTTCGCAAAACCCCGGAACGCTTTGCCATTCTGGAAGAAATTTACCGCCGCAACGATCACTTCGACGCAGAAGCCTTATATATACACATGAAAAACCAGAATTACCGGGTGAGCCGGGCGACGGTGTACAACACCCTGGAATTGCTGGTCAATTGCGATCTCGTTAAGAAGCATCAGTTTGGCAAAAACCTCGCGCAATACGAAAAATCCTACGGCTACAAACAACACGACCACCTCATCTGCGTGGATTGCGGCAAAGTGCTGGAATTTTGCGACCCACGCATCCAGCAAATCAAAAATATGATGGGCGAATTGCTTGGCTTCAAAGTGACCCACCACGCGCTGAACCTTTACGGACAATGTGACGGCGCATGCGACAACAAGGAAAATACTGAAAAAGGCACTACCCTGCCGGCAGTTCAAAAGAATTAAGCGCTTTCTATCGTCGAATTGTCACGCGTTTACTAAATTTGTGGGGTTTTGTGCAGATTTAAATGTGATGACACCAAGAAATATTGACTAAATACTTAATAAAGCCTAACGGACTGTTACTATCATGTCGGTTAGGTTTTTATAATTTTTAGAAACCGCATAAAACCTGCATTTTAAAATTAAAAACTTCAAACCAGAAATAATATTCGTATGGCAATTGACGTGATACTGGGCTTACAATGGGGCGATGAAGGTAAAGGGAAAATCGTGGATTACCTTGCCACTCAATACGATATCGTAGCCCGCTTTCAGGGTGGTCCCAATGCCGGACATACCCTAAAATTTGACGGTAAGAAATATGTGCTCCACACGGTACCTTCCGGAATCTTCCGGGAAAACCTGATCAATCTCATCGGCAACGGCGTGGTGATCGACCCCATTACTTTGGCAAAAGAATTGAACGCGCTCAAGGACGCGGGGGTCAGCTATCAGTCGCGGCTCCTGGTGGCGCGCAAAGCCCACCTGATCCTGCCCACGCATCGCTTGCTGGATGCTGCTTCTGAAAATGCCAAAGGCCACGAAAAAATCGGCTCTACCCTCAAAGGCATCGGTCCTACTTACATGGACAAGACCGGGCGCAACGGTCTCCGCGTCGGCGACATCAACCGCCCAAACTTCAAGGAAAAATACGAAGCACTGAAAGCCAAGCATTTGACCCTGGTTACACTTTATCCACCATTAGATTTTGATCTGGAAGCCGAAGAGCAAAAATGGTTCGCCAGCCTGGAAATGCTCAGAGCACTGGAACAAGTGGACGGCGAATACTATATCTACCACGCCATGGAAAACGGCAAGCGTATCCTCGCGGAAGGTGCCCAAGGCTCCATGCTCGATATCGATTTTGGAACCTATCCTTTTGTGACTTCGTCCAATACCATCACTGCTGGGGTTTGCACTGGCTTAGGGGTCGCGCCGGATAAAATCGGTCAGGTGATCGGCATTACCAAAGCTTATTGCACCCGCGTCGGTTCCGGCCCTTTCCCGACCGAACTGGAAGACGCCACCGGCGAACTGCTCCGCAAAGAAGGACACGAATTCGGCGCTACCACCGGGCGCCCACGCCGCTGTGGCTGGATTGATCTGCCGCAACTCCGATACACCATTATGCTCAACGGCGTTACCCAGCTCGTGGTCACCAAAATCGACGTGCTGAATATTTTCGAAACCATCAAAGCCGCTACGGCTTACCAATACGAAGGCGCCAGCACCGACCAGTTGCCCTACGATCTCTGCGATTATGACATCAATCCGGCATACAAAGCCTTCCCTGGTTGGAAACAATCGCTGGAAGATGCTTCCGATTACGACGAATTGCCGCTTCAGGCAAGGGCTTACCTCGAAGCATTGGAAGATCTGCTCAATGTGCCGATCACCATGGTTTCCACCGGCCCTGAGCGCAATCAGCTGATTTTAAAAGATGTAAAAGAAACGGTGTAATCCAATGACGTGTGCCACACTTTTGAAGTGCGGCACACCTACCTCATCAAACATGGATTTCATATCCAGCAAAAAAAAGGCTTGGAGAATCTGCATGATTTTCCGAGCCTTTTGTGTACCGGCGGACTTTCCGAATGGATGCCTTTGGTACATCCGCCGTTTGTTATGATCCGCGACTGAAGGTCGCCGGTACATCTGCACACATGACATTTCGTCGTCGTATTCCCATTTTTTGTCATCAACATATCATGTTGCGATCTGCTCCATCCATTTTTCCTTTACAACAAAGGTTGCGTCGTCAAAAACTCATGATATGTCGTCAAACACATATCATGTGTCGTCAAACGCGGATGATATGTCGTCAAACACATATCATATGTCGTCAAACACATATCATGTGTCATTGATGACTATTCATTTGGGGAAGACGATCAGGCATTTTTTGTTTCAGGCAAGCCCCCTGTCGAAGGCAACTTATTTACTGGAATTGACGACACATGATAAAACTTTGACGACACATCAAGTTACTTTGACAACATATGATAAAACTTTGACGACAGAGGCATTTTATTTAGCAACCATTTATTTTACATAACCAATATCACTATTTTCTTTATCAAACATTGATTTTAAAAAATCAACTATTTTTCATGATGTATTGTACCATCATCCATCAAAGCCTTTGATAGGTATCAAGAGAAAGTTTCCTTTAACTTGATTTTTTTTGTCGCTGCAAATTTAGTTAAATCAGAAGCCTTATTTTTGTTGATACACCTCCCGCCCACCAACAATGGTGCGCAGCACTTTCACATCTTTGATGATGTCCGCCGGAATGTCGAAAAGGTTATCCGACAAGACCACAAAATCGGCGAGCATGCCCGGTTTTAGTACGCCGAGCTTGTCTTCCTGAAAACCGGCGTAGGCGTTGTTGATCGTATAACAGCGCAGCGCTTCCTCCAAAGAGATTTTTTCTTCGGGAACCCAGCCGTTGGGGTTGGCGCCGTCGATGGTTTGGCGGGTCACGGCTGCGTAAATGCCTTCCATTGGATTTAAAGGTGCTACCGTCCAATCGGAGCCGAAAGTCAATCTGGCTTCGGCATCCAATAAGGAACGGAAAGCGTAAGTGGTTTTGATGCGCTCAGTACCGATGCGTTTCTCCGCCCAGCGCCCGTCATCGATGGCGTGGTAGGGCTGCATGGAAGGGATGACGTTCAATCTGGCGAAGTTCTGAATCGCTTCCCGGGTCAGGTGTTGGGCGTGTTCGATGCGGAAACGACGCGTGGCTTTATTGCCATTGGTTTGTATAGCGGTGGCAAAGACTGAGAGTAGCCAGTCGTTCGCTCGGTCGCCGATGGCATGCACGGCCACGTGAAGATTGGCGGAATCCGCCCGGATGATCCATTGGCGTAAAGCGGCGGTATCGTTCACCAGCAGGCCGGAAGTTTCGGGTTCGTCGGTGTAAGGCTCGTAGAACCAGGCAGTAGTGGAGCCAAGCGAGCCGTCAACGAAGCCTTTGAGGGCGCCCCAGCGCAGGTAGTCGTCGCCACGTCCGTTGCGCATGACGTATCTGGCCAGTTTTTCCCAGGTACTGATAGGTACGAAGCTGTAAATGCGCATGTGCAAACGCCCGGCTTCCTTCGCCCGCTGGTAGGTTTCGAGATCATCCCAGCCCCCGAAGCTACTCACGTCGTGTACTTGCGTGACGCCCAGCGAGAGCGCCTGCTGCACGGCCCGATCAAAGGCATCGTCAAATTCTTTTGCGGAAGGATTGGGAATCGCTTTGTAAATCAGTCCCATCGCTTCATCTTTAAAAACACCGGTAATCCGGCCGCTGGCATCACGGACGATGGAACCGCCTTGCGGACTTTGGGTGGAATTGGTGATGCCTGCTAATTCCATCGCTTTGGTATTGGCCAGAGCCATATGTCCATCGAGCCGGTTGACCCAGACGGGGTAATCGGTGGTGATGCTGTCGATCCAATCCCGGCGTGGAAGTTCGCCGCCCCAGGCTTCGTGGTCCCAGTCGCCGCCGATGATCCAGCGGTTTTCACCTTCGGGGAGGGTGGCCGCGAAGTCTTTGAGCCGTTTGATAAATTCCTGTGGGGTGTTGGCGGAGCGTAAATCGACGCTGGCAAGTTGAAATCCGCCGGAGAGAAAGTGCGTGTGGTTGTCGATAAAGCCCGGGGTGACGAGCTTACCGCCGAGGTCGATGAACTCGGTTTGAGCGTTTTGATACTTTTTAAGGTCAGCGGCATCACCAACAAACAAAATTTCTTCCCCTTGCAGGGCTATTGCTTCGGCCCAGGGCTGTTCGGGGTTGCCCGTCCAGATGATGGCGTTGGTATAAATTTTATCCGCGGTTGTCTCGGGTTGACAAGCTTGGAGTGCGGCAAATACTGCCACGAGCAGGTAGCAAAAATTTTTATGGGTCATAAGCTTGCTTTCGCTTTTAAAAGGTTATAACTTTACGCGAAATATATATTTTTTCTCAGGTATTAGAGCTTCTTACCCAACAATTATACACAAATCTTTCCAACCCAAATAATGCACAAAGCTTTAAAAGGCAGGTAACAGAGCTTAATCATTTTGCGAAACACAAATTAATAGCTCATGGAAAGAGATGTAATCCTATTGATCATCTTAACAGTTGGTACAATTGTGCTGAACAAGGACATTATCCTTGCAGAGTGGTTTTCTGCGTCGGAAGATTCAAAAGACAAGAAATAAAAATGCCATTACCGCTATTGCGATAATGGCATTAGGATCAACTTAATTATTGGATTATTTTGGCAATACAATGGTATCGATCACGTGAATCACACCGTTGGAGCCTTTCAGATCTACAGTAGTGACAGTCGCGATATTGCCGTTTTCATCCTGGAGAACGACGTTGCCGTCTTTTATCATTGCAGTCAATTTGCCGCCGTTGAGGGTTTCTACAACGACTTTGCCTTTACCTTTCTTGATAGCGCCCATTACGGCCTTAGAGTCGAGGCTACCCGCGATGACGTGGTAAGTCAAGATACCGGTTAAAGTCTCTTTGTTTTCAGGCTTCAACAGGGTTGCTACGGTACCTTCCGGCAATTTTTCAAAAGCCGCATTGGTGGGTGCAAAAATCGTGAATGGTCCTTCGCCTTTGAGCGTTTCTAGCAGACCTGCTGCCTTCACCGCAGCTACAAGTGTGGTGTGTACCTCAGAGCTGATGGCAAGATCTACTACATCTTTTTCCTTCTCTTTTGACCAGCCATTTTGTGCAAATGCCAGGCTACTTACTCCTATAGCCAGTGCGATCATTAAAATAATCTTCTTCATGTTTAACACTTTTTTGGTTATAAAATTTAAAAACTGGAATATCTACGAGGCTAAGGCGGGTTTGGATTTTTTGGAAAAAAGAAAAAAGGTTAAACATTTCTAAAGAATCCTGGTTTCGATTGGTAATTGCCAGAATAGCTGCAACTTGACAAAATGACTTTGCGGGAGGTGGCATTGAAAAAAGCTTTATTTTAAAGAGTAATCAATCACCACCTCTCTATTTGAAAATGCATGAATTTAGTTGAATCACATATCGTTACGCTTTTACAACAGCAGGATCCGTATGCTATTTCTATGTTGTACGATCGCTATGCGCCAACGTTATATGGTATTGTGCTGCGCATTGTACACTCCAGGGAAGTAGCCGAGGACGTAATCCAGGAAGCTTTTGTAAAAGCATGGAAGCATGGAGCCACTTATGATGTTTCGAAAGGGACGCTTTTTACCTGGCTACTCAATATTGCCCGAAATACGGCGATTGACAAAACCCGCTCAGCGAATTTTCGGCACAATGGAAAAATCCAAACCCTGGATGATGCCGTATATAATAATGAAGCACTAAGCGAAACGCCTGGTATTGAGCATATTGGATTAAGAAAAATGGTGGACGGGCTGGAAGAAAAACACCGGGTGATCATTGATCTGGTTTATTTCAAAGGCTACACCCATGCAGAAGTAACTGGTTCTCTAAATATCCCTTTGGGGACTGTAAAAACCCGGCTGCGCATTGCCCTGCGCGAATTGCGGAAATTTTTTGAAGAACAAAGGGTCATATTATGGCTGGTTGTTATGAGCCAATGGCTAATAGGATAAAATGACGATAACCCGAGTAGGTTTGAATGAAGTATGGATAAGGAGCAATTTTTAGCATCAGGATTGATTGAGCAATATGTGCTCGGACTGACGACCCCGGAGGAAACGCAGGAGGTAGAGCGTTACGCCCAGGCATTTCCCGAAATCAAAGAAGAAATAAATGCGCTACGGCGTTCTATTGAACAATACGCGGCCCAGTACGCAGTTCCCCCGCCCCAATACCTAAAAGGAAAAATTCTGACTCAGATAGAAGCATCAAAAGGGAATTCCGGAAACAAGGTAGATCCTATGCTTGCGGTACTCAAGCGCGCGCGCGTTCAGTTTGCGGCCCTTTTGCTCGTAGCAGTGGGTGCTATCGTTTGGTTATTGTACAAGCAAAGCCAGATGCAAAATGAATATCAACAACTTTCGTCGGAATTTTCCGCGCTGCAAACGCAGTGTGAATCTTTGCAACAGCAGCACGAAGCCACCCAGCAGGTGGTTGCCTTTGTGCAGGGCAGCGCCACACAAGTGATCCACCTGAATGGAACCCCCCTCAGCCCTGAAGCACACGCCATTGTATATTGGAACGAAAAAACCCAAACTGCCTATCTCAGCATTGACAAGATGCCGCCATTGCCGCCGGGCAAACAATATCAGATATGGGCCGATGTAGAAGGCGAGATGATTCATTCGGGGCTATTGGTCGCCGATACAGAAAACTGGCAACCCATTAAAGTGATTGAGAAGGCGGAAAGCCTGAACATTACGATCGAACCGGAAGGAGGCAGCGAACATCCGACCGTGGCCATGCTGGTTGCAAATGGCAATATTCAAACAATATAATTTTTCGGGAGCCGTTAATCAGTGGTTGAATTTTTCTTAACGCTTTTTAGTTGATAACGGACGAATAATAACACGTGAGTTATTTTTCAGTAAAGGTTTGTACACTTTATAGTAATTAGCCAGATTCTTTAGCCAAATGGCGGTTTTGAAAATTATTTTTCAAAATTATTCAAAATTTTAGCTGAAAAATTAGGCACAAAAAAAGATTTTTCTCATCTTAGCAGTGCCCTCATGAACTTATCATTCTGATAACGTTAACTTTTATTGTAAAAATCAAAAAACTGCACATCATGTTAGTTCTTTACATTGCTTTCGGCGCCTTCTTTGTAGGCGGAGGGTTAATTTTTGCGTCTGATTATTTGATTCAACGCAACAGAAAACAAGCCTTCAGAAGAAGTTAAGCACTTCTCAATCCAACCCCTGAAATCAAGTAAAACAAACCCCAGATATCCTTATTTATACGCATCCCATCAGAACATATCCCAAACACTTGTAACTTATCTCCAACAGTATTGATCTCAATGTGAACACTATTTCCAGTAACCTGCACACGCGTATTTCGCTGTCAGGATATGATGCTCGTTATATAAACAGACATCATATATTCCCGAAAACCGTTTAAATATATAATGCTTTTTTTATTCAAGTATATACTTGAAAAGGGATATCATTACTCATTTTTATGAAAATATCATAGAAATGAAAAATGGTTAATGAATATTCAGAACATCCTTAAAGATGCGCCCCCTGCATCCGGTGTTTTTTTTGTGTTAATAAGTAATGTTCGTAATGACACTATTACTCGTATTTAGGATTTTTGTAAAACGGAGAACCAACTAATTTTTGCTGCCTGTGAAGATTAAAACAGCAGCCTCAGATGGGAAAAACAATGGCTGCAGGAAAAGAAAATCCTGCAGCCTTTATTTTATTTTATATGTCATTAAGTTTTTAATCAAGTTTTAGTACCTCCAGAAATGCCTTCTGCGGTACTTCTACGCTGCCGATCTGACGCATTTTCTTCTTACCTTCCTTCTGCTTTTCCAGCAGCTTACGCTTACGAGTAATGTCACCACCATAACACTTGGCTGTTACATCTTTGCGTAAAGCAGAAATCGTTTCCCGTGCAATGATCTTGGCGCCAATAGAGGCCTGAATCGCGATCACAAACTGCTGACGAGGCAGCAACTCCTTGAGTTTTTTACAGATTTTCCGACCAAAAGACTCTGCTTTGGTGCGGTGTACCAGCGCCGAAAGAGCATCTACAGGCTCACCGTTCAGACGGATGTCCATTTTCACCAGATCGGACTGGCGGTAATCCATCGGCTGATAGTCAAACGATGCATACCCCCGGGAAATGGATTTCAAGCGATCATAAAAATCGAAGACAATTTCCGCCAAAGGCATCTCAAACGTAAGCTCTACGCGCTCTTCCGTCAGATAATGCTGTTTGGTCAGAATACTGCGCTTTTCCATACACAGCGTCATAATAGCCCCGATGTACTCGGGTTTGGTAATGATCTGCGACTGAATATAAGGTTCCTCTACAAACTCCAGCAAGGTAGGGTCAGGAAGATCCGATGGCGTGCGGATGACAAGCTTTTCACCTTTCTTGTTGTACGCATAATAGGATACGTTGGGCACCGTGGTGATCACGTCCTGATTAAACTCACGCGCGAGGCGTTCCTGAATAATTTCCAGGTGCAACATTCCCAGGAATCCGCAGCGGAAACCAAAACCCAAAGCAGCCGAAGTCTCGGGTTCAAAGATCAGCGAAGCATCATTCAACTGAAGTTTTTCCAAACTATCGCGCAGGTCTTCAAAATCATCATTATCAATCGGGAAAATCCCGGCAAATACCATCGGTTTAACATCCTCAAAACCGTGAATATCCTCTGTACATGGGCGTTCCACATGCGTGACAGTATCACCGACTTTGATTTCTTTAGAAACCTTGATACCCGATATGATATAACCTACATTTCCTGCGGAAAGCTCATCTTTCGGGATATTACCCAATTGTAGAATCCCAATTTCATCAGCTTCATAGACTTTATCAGGATTGGTGTGGAAAAAGCGAACTTTATCTCCCTTGCGCAGGGTACCGTTCATAATCCGGATGTTGGCAATTACCCCGCGGAAAGAATTGAAAATTGAGTCAAAGATCAACGCCTGTAAGGGCGCTTCAGGGTCACCTTTGGGCGCCGGAATGCGCTGTACAATGGCTTCCAGAATTTCATCTACTCCTTGACCCGTTTTACCACTAGCCAGGATAATTTCTTCGCGCTTGCAACCGATCAGACCAATAATCTGATCTGCCACTTCGTCCACCATCGCGCTTTCCATGTCAATTTTATTCAACACCGGAATAATTTCCAGATCGTGTTCGATCGCAAGATACAGATTGGAAATGGTCTGAGCCTGAATACCTTGCGACGCATCTATCAATAGTAGAGCACCTTCACAGGCAGCAATAGAACGGGACACTTCGTAGGAAAAATCCACGTGGCCTGGGGTATCAATCATATTCAGGGTGTACATCGCGTCGTCTTTGCGAGCGTAGTACATCTGAATAGCATGACTTTTAATGGTAATACCACGTTCGCGCTCCAAATCCATGCTGTCCAGCGTCTGTTCCAGCAGATTCCGCTTGGAAACTGCGTTGGTGTATTCCAGCAAACGGTCGGAGAGTGTACTCTTTCCGTGGTCAATATGTGCAATTACACAAAAATTTCTGATATGCTTCATAGACTGCAAATATACGTCTTTTTATAATCCGACGCTTGGCAAAAAATCGGATATGATCTTACTTGATTAAATTTTACAAAAAGCCAACAAAGATAATCGGATTATGCAGAATTTCATTCAATAAACGTCCTGCAAGCCTCAAAGTTTACAAAGTCCTTACAATAAAGAGCCGGTTGTTCAAACCCTCAGAATATTAGAACTTTCTAATCTGATAGTTTTTCACAACCTGTATTTGGTTTTTTGATGCATATTTGCATGTACTTTCTTAAGAAACACAGCAAAAGTGGGGCTGTGGAATTCCACTGTACTATTCGGATAAAAGCCGGGAAAGGTTTTTTGTATATAAAATGATTGCAAAAGCCTGGTTTTCTAGTGTCCGACCTTCTATGTCAGGCAGAAATGCATCAATATATTAAGTATTGAGTTTTAGTGAAAAATTCGGAGTCTTCTTATCTAGGAGACTCTCTTTTTATTTTGGCTCCAGCCATCTGTAATCCAAAACAAATTAAGTCCTATCAAATTGTCGAAATTTAAAATATTTTACTAATTATTTATTTTTTAAAAAATAAAAAACTGTTTTTTGGACTTTTTTTGATCAAACATTTCAAAAAAATAAAAAAGAAATTTTACATTTACTAAAATAAATGTTCTAACACCTAAAACAAAGAATTATGAATGCTGTACTTAACATTGGAAAATATCTTTACATTATTCCGTTCGCGGCTTTCGGGCTTTTCCATTTTATGAATACGGAAATGATGGCCAGTTTTACTCCCGGGGGCGCTCCGATGGTCTACGTGACGGGGGTAGCGCTATTGGCAGCTACTATAAGTATGCTGATCGGAAAGTTTGACAAGCTGGCAGCTACCCTGCTTGGCGTCATGCTATTACTTTTTGTGTTTATCCTGCATCTGCCGGGCGCGATGGACGGAGATCAGAATTCAACTTCTATGTTGCTGAAAGACACAATGCTCGCTGGCGCAGCTTTCATATACGCACGTTATGTGGCCCGCGACAATGCAGTAATCGGGGGTTAAAACTCAATAATGAATGATTGGATGGTCAACATTTTATATGCCAGTCATCATCCGATCATTCATTCAAATTGATCAGCGTTCGGTAATCATCAAACGGTGCGTCATCTGCCCTCATTTCCAGCAATTCCAACAACTCGCTGCCGTAAGCCTCTTCCAGCAAATGCTGAGTATGTTTACAACGCACTTCCAGCTTTCCCTGTTTGATCTGCTGCATTCGCCATTCAAAAGTAGCCTGCATACGTTGCAAAATTCGCTCGTGCACTTCCACCAGATCGCTTCCTGGAGCTATTGGGTTTACCTCTTTAAATGCCTGATTATTACGAGCTATCAATTTACCATTTTCTATAATAAAATAAGCTGTATGCGCCCAGGTATGATCGTCATTGAGCAATTTGGAATAAAGAATCAGTTGTAAATCTTCTTCATTACGAATGGTTTCTTCCCGCCGCCGCAAGCCGCGCCATTTCAAGTCAATCACCGCAAGCTCACCGTTTTTTTCCAGTACTAAATCAGCCCGCCCATTAATCGAAACATCCTGGAACTTTCCGTCCAGTGGCTTTTCGGTTTGTACAACCCGCCAGCCGTTACTTTGCACCAGATTGACCAGGCTCCATGCAGCGAATTTCACTTTTTTGATAAAAGCCACCCGCTCAGGCTCCCGCCCGTACATCAGGAAAACCGCGCCTTCGCGGCTTAGCAGTTGATCGGCTTCGGTGTCAATCCAGCGGTCTATTTCTGATTTTTTCAAGGCATCAATATCCTGTTTGAAAAGCTGTTCAAAAAAACGATGTGCCAGATTGCCCATCAAGGTATTGTCCTTCACAACGCTGAGGATAGACGACTTGCTAAGCTTGATCTTATGCCGGAAAACCCATTGATAAGGGTAGTAAAATAAGGACTCCAAGCTGCTGAATGTTTCTTCTTCACGTTGCCCCAACCGTTCTGCTGAGCGAATCTTCAAAAATGGCTGCGGACTACCTAAATGCCTGTGTATCAATTTTATCCGTTGCGGTAAATCAAAACAGGTTGCGAAGGCCGCTTTCCCAGATTCCGTATCAATATCGAAAGTAATGCGCTCCAGGTTTGCAAAAGCAGCTTCCAGGTTGCCCAACAGCGGGTGCGGATGGGTTTCTTTGCCGTCAATATACTGGGGAATCACCAAAATTAATCGCTGGCGGGTGCGCAACACCGGCTGCCGTCGCTGCCAGATCAGCAGAGCGTTTTCTTCTTCGGGTGTATTCAGCCGAATGCCTTGTTTTTCCAGTAAATTGCGTTCAGACGTGTACCAGCGGGAAAAAAAATGCACCGGTTCGCTCTGGCTAAAATTAAACCAAATTAAATTCTCTGTATCATCTATAATGGCGTTTGGCGCATGCACATGGGGCAAAAATCCTTTTTCCTGTTCCTGAAAATTGACTGGCGCAGGCTCGTAGATCGTGCGCACAATACGCTCCAACTCCAAATTCGTTAGTTGGGTTTCAGGTAAAGCTTCGAGCAAATCTGCGATGCGCTTGGCTTGTTCGCCAAGTACCAGAAGTGAATTATTTTTACTGGTGCCAGAATCAAACTGCTTTTGCGCCCAGCGGTGCAGGTAAACAAAAATTTGGATAACCTCCTCTTTCGGAACGGTTTTCGAAATATCGTATCGTCGTCGTTCAAACCAAAAACGATACTGAAATCGGATTTCATTCAAATCAATCGAGCTGTCGGAGGCGGCTTTTTTTTCCATTTCGTCAAAATAGCGCGCCGTCATGGCAAACCAGCCGTCACTGTTCAAACCCGGAGTTTGCGCCATTTGTACTGCGATGCGAGTTGCGAGTTCTTCTTCCAGCGGTTTGATCGCCAGCGACACGAACTCCATAATTTTAAAGGGGTCTATCGGATTCCAGAGGAAAACCGTGATCAGTTTAAGCACTTGCAAAGTAGGACGTGCCAGCGATGCCGAGGGAATGCCCATGCTCGGCAGGCCTTCCTGCACCAGCGCTTGGTCCAGGGCGCGATTTTTATCGGGAATCAGGCAAAGGGACTGGAATTTGGGGTTTCGACGAAATAATCTTGCCAGAAAAGCCGCCAGATCGGTCTCCCGCTTACCGCGTATAATGAGTAGGGAGCCATCTGCTTTTAATGAATCTGACGAGTTTTGATCGCCTGACAAGTTCGATTGGAAAACCGCCAAATCGGTCTCATCCTCAGGCTCATGGGTGGAAAGTTGGTGCAATTTGACACCTAAGTCTTCCAGTTTTTTAAATAATTTTTGAAAATGAGCAGGTAATTTATTAAAAGGTTCATTGATATAAATATTGGAAAAAGGCTGATGACGCAAATCCAGCTTTTGTAAAACCGCGATGAAACGATCGGCATAACCTGCTGAAAGCGTTCGATTTACATCATCAAAAAGGGTTTCAATTTCCTGAATACAACGCAGACGCTCCGGCAAATCCCGGGATTCGGTAAAATTCCAGCCGGCCAGCAGCAACTCATCGCGGCGCGAAAGTAGCTCGGTGGCCGTGGCAAATTGATCCGCTTCAAAAGAGGCTTTGAAAAAAACTTCCGGCTGCTTTCGCAAATAGGATTGCAAGGCCTGACGATATTGCTCAATGCGGAGGTATTCATTCTCGGGCGGATGACCGATCAATCCCAAATGCGACTCCAACGTGTAGAGTACCCCCTGCGGACCCAGGAAATGCAATGCGCCTCCGGTTTGCCTGGGCTTTGGAAAAACAACATCATCGAGCGCTAATCCGAAATAAATGGTCATGCGTAACCGTTGGTTTTTTTATCACAAAATAAGGGAATGTTTCCCTGAAATGCATCTAAATTAAAGCAAAGAGATGGATTATTTCACTTTTTTGTTGAAAAACCTGTTACGACTCAAACAATTTGATTTATAACCAATTCACCATATTACTTATGAAAATTTTGACAACACTCCTGACTTTACTTTTCCTGATTACGCTTGTGCCTGCTCCTGTTTATGCAGTAGTGGCTCCGGCGGTACAGCCAGAAGCGGTGGCATCCACGGCTAAGCAAAAGCGACTGGAAAAACGCATCAAAAAATTTGCGCAAAAAGTCGAAAGAAAAGCCCTGAAAAACAAGGCAAAGGCAGCGCCTTACGACCTTTGGGATGATGGCAATTTCCGGCTGGGGGTGCTGCTGCTAGTGGTAGCGCTCGGGCTGGCGGTCATCTCCGCTATCGGGATCTTACCTGGCTTCTTCGGATTTATGGCAGGTTTGTTTGCACTGGCAGGATTTGTCTTCATCATTTTAGGGTTAATTGATTATGCTTAATTGACACATGAAGCAGGGGGTATCAACCTCCTGTTTCTTTTTGTAGCCGTTCGATCTGGGTACGCCAGAGCTGTTTCTGATCATCCACTTCGTCATCGTCACAAAAATCAATGATTTCGAGGATGGTTTCATCGGTGACGGGCGAAGTAGAAATCCGGAATTCCAGATATTCTTCGTCGCTTTCGGCATCTTCCCAACGGAATCGTAGGCGTTCCTCCTCGATATCGTCGATGAGGTCGGCGCTTTGAGCGTAATTATTCCATACAAAAATATAGGTATCTCCCTGAATATCAACTTCATCGGCAAACCAGCGGATCAGGCAGGAAGGCGTTGTCAGGAACTGATATAAGATGGTAGGGGAAGCCCGGAAGAGAAATTCCATAGTTATTTTGGTTCTTTCCATATAATTTTTTGCTGGTTTAGGTTTTGTGTTTGAGATGTTTTAAAAAATGAATTTATAAAAAATGCCAATCAAAAATTTGTCTTCACTGCAAGAAGAACCAAATAAATTTGGCAAAAAAGCCTCTGTTCCTCTTTCCATTTGTGGTAATTGGCTTGCAACACCGCAATAAAAAATAAAAAAATGACTTTTGCAAGTTTTATGAGTGTGACCCTATCAACTATTTGCAGTCTAATGTTGTTGGCAGGAGTAAAGAAACGAATATAGTATATTTATACTTGACATAAACCAAGAATTGGATTAATTTTGTGTCCTGTTACGAAACAGCTATAGGGCTTGATGAAGTTTTTAATAATAAAGGATAAAAATATGAGAAGACGGTACGCCGTTTCTGATGACAGTGACTTTTTTACACACTTGAAATCCCGTTCCGTATCCTGCCCTCTGACCTTCTTTTTTAAACATGTTTGTTTCACCATTGTAAACTATTAAATGATTTAAGTGCATGAGACAGCTCAAGATCACTAAGTCTATTACGAATCGTGAGAGTCAATCGCTGGAGAAGTATTTGCAAGAAATTGGTAAAGTGGATTTGCTGACCCCGGAAGAGGAGGTTGAGTTGGCAAAACGCATCAAACAAGGTGACCAGATAGCTCTGGAAAAACTAACGAAAGCAAACCTGCGCTTCGTGGTATCAGTTGCAAAACAATACCAAAACCAGGGACTTTCGCTGAGTGACCTTATCAATGAAGGCAACCTCGGCTTAATTAAAGCAGCGCAAAGGTTTGACGAAACGCGAGGTTTCAAATTTATTTCGTATGCGGTATGGTGGATTCGCCAATCCATTCTGCAAGCATTGGCTGAGCAATCGCGGATTGTTCGCCTGCCACTGAATAAAGTTGGTTCTTTGAATAAGATCAACAAGGCATTTTCTGAACTGGAACAAGAGTACGAGCGCGAACCGTCGCCGGAAGAACTGGCAGATATGCTGGAAATCCCGACTGAAGAAGTAGAAACTACGCTGGGTGTTGCTGCCCGCCACGTTTCCATGGATGCGCCTTTCGTAGAAGGGGAAGATAATTCTTTGCTGGACGTACTCGAAAACGGCGGCACGCCGGGCACCGACCAGGAACTGGAATACAATGAATCGCTGCGCCGGGAGATCGAACGCTCGCTGAGTACGCTAACCGACCGCCAGTGCGATGTGATCAAATTGTACTTCGGCATTGGTGTAGAACACCCCATGTCGCTGGAAGATATCGGTGAAAAATTTGGACTGACGCGCGAGCGCGTACGTCAGATCAAGGATAAAGCGATCAATAAGCTCCGTTCTGCCAATCGCAGCAAACTGCTCAAGCACTATCTCGGAGCCTAAAGCAAAAGTACAGAAAAAACAAAAAAGGCGTCTTCCAATACCCGGAAAGCGCCTTTTTATCTTTATCAATTATCAAAAATATTTTATTTCTTTCTCCACTTTTCCAAGTCATTAGGTCTCTTTTTCTCCCTGCGTTCCTTCCGCACCCACAATATCTATAGGACGATTGATGCTGGCCTGCAGCGAAATAAACGTTTCGGTACGCTGAATTCCTGAAATTTTCTGGATTTTATCATGCAAAACCTGACGCAGGTGCTGAGTATCCCGGCAGATTATTTTTACAAAAATGCTGTAAATACCAGTGGTGTAATATGCTTCCACAATCTCTGGAATCTTTTCCAATTGAACGGACACATCATCGTAAAGTGAGCTTTTATCCAGATAAATGCCCAGGAAAGCGCTGATATCATAGCCCAACAGACTGTGATCTACATCGAGGTTATACCCTCTGACAATACCCGCTTCTTCGAGTTTTTTCATGCGCACATGAATCGTTCCGCCCGACACATAAAGCTCTTTGGCTATTTCGGTGTAAGGCTTCTTCGCATTTCGCATCAGAATGGATAAAATCTGCTTGTCGAGGTCGTCTAATTCAAAAAATTTCTCCATAAGCCAAGACTATTAACAACTATTTATCAAAAATATCTTTTTATTTTCTTTTTCTAAAAAAAATGACGGTTTACTTTTAAAAAATTGCATTCTTTTCAAAAAAAGTGACCGCTAACTAAAAAATACCTCCCTGTCTGCACCAAAACTATTGTTAAAATAATGACCCCGGCAGATTACAATTTTGGGATTCGTACGTTTATATAGGCAGAAAAACCTGCAATTTTTCAACATTTAATTGTTTACTTTTGTATTGATTAAACTGTACTTGCAGGAGCAATTTTCCATTAAAATTAGATTTTACAAGTATTTGAACATGCAGCAAGAACGTCAGAACTGGTCGGGGAAGCTCAATATTTGGCTGCCACTACTTTTTGCGATTGTCCTGGTTGTTGGGATGCTGATTGGCATGCGGCTTCAGTCAGAAACACCCAAAGTAGTGGATATTCAAAGCACCGATGCTTTGACCTCGCAGCGTTATGGTAAACTCGAAGAACTATTGCGCTATATCGAAGCCAAATATGTGGACGATGTGGAACGCGACAAACTCGTGGATGAAGCGATCAGTAGTATTTTAAAGCAACTAGACCCACATTCGGTATATTTTTCCGCGAAGCAACTGGAACAGGTGAATGTGCAGCTGGAAGGCAATTTCAATGGTATTGGTGTGGAGTTTATCATCATTGATGATACGGTGACGGTCGTCGCCCCACTGGTCGGCGGGCCGGCAGAAGCTGCGGGTATCCTGGCCGGTGATAAAATCGTACAGGCGGAAGATTCCATCATTGCAGGTACCGGCATTTCTTCCAGTGGTGTAATCGACCTGCTCAGCGGAGAAAAAGGTTCTAAAGTAACTGTAGGTATTTTGCGCAGCAACGAAAGTCAGCTTCGCGAATTCACCCTCGAAAGAGACGAAATACCAGTAAATAGTGTGGATGTGGCGTATATGCTGGATAATAAAACCGGCTACATCAAGGTCAACCGGTTCAGCGCTACGACATATGAAGAATTCATGAAAGGGCTGGAAAAACTGGTGGAAAAAGAGGGAATGAAAGACCTGGTGATTGACCTGCGCCAAAATCCGGGTGGCTATCTGCAGCAGGCGACCAATATTCTGAGCCAGCTCTTCAAAGAAAAAGACAAACTCCTGGTTTATACCGAAGGGCGCTCGGTGCATCGCAGTGAGTACGAATCTACCGGCAGGGCTTTCTTTGATATTCGTAATATTGCAGTGCTGATTGATGAAGGCTCTGCTTCGGCAAGTGAAATCCTGGCCGGCGCCTTGCAAGACCATGACCGTGCTTATATTATCGGACGCCGCTCCTTTGGGAAGGGTTTAGTACAAGAGCAATATGCGCTGCGTGATGGTTCCGCCCTGCGACTTACCGTAGCCCGGTATTACACACCTTCTGGCCGGTCTATTCAAAAACCATATGATGATCGGGAGCACTACGATGAAGATTTCATCGCACGGCTAGAATCCGGTGAGTTATCCGGCGAGCATGAATCTGAAATTCTGGATTCGACCAAATACTTTACATCCAGCGGCAGAGTAGTTTACGGTGGCGGGGGCATCACGCCCGATGTTTTTGTCCCCCTCGATACCGCGATGATGAACGAATATTATTTCCGTTTGCGTCAGCAAATGCCGCAATTCGTCTTCAAATACGTCAACGATCACCGTAAGTCTTTTGAATTTACCTCGGTCAGTTCATTCAAGAATAATTTCCAGGTAAGCAATGCAATTATTGATAAATTTCTCCAGTATGCGGAAGCAAACGGCGTAGCGAAAAACGATGCCCAACTGGCGCGTATCATGCCCCTGTTGAAAAGATATCTGAAAGCAAGTTTTGCCCAGAATTTATTCGACGCGGAAGGATTTTACGCTGTCTGGAACGAGACTGATCCGGTTGTAAGAAAAGCTTTACAGGAATTGAATCAGTCCAATCCAATCACAGAGTACCAGCACAAAAAATAAAGCCCTGCGGCAAATCAAAGAAAAAGGGAGTAATTTGGAAACAGATTATTCCCTTATTTTTTTACCCGCTTCAAAACCTGCGCCTTGGAATCAAATTTATCCCGAATATCTTTCAGCGCTTTTTGAATATCCTGTTCGGATTTGTAAGCAACTTGAATCCCTACGCGCGTGAGATCGCCCTTCTTTTCGGTGTAAGGCTCATAGCCGGCTTCAAAGATTTCTTGCACCAGCCGATCTACGTTTTCTTTTTGACCAAACAAACCAATGCCGATCATAGCATACTGCTGCTCGGGTTGCGGGGTTGCGCCTTCGGTCTCGCTGTCATCCACATCATCCAGTGCCGGATCGTCGGTTTCAGTATCTCTGGCTGCCGATGATTCCATTTGCTCTTCCGAGGTCATTTTAGAAGGACTCACATTATACCGCTCGCCGGGCACCTCCTCCCCTGTTTGGTTGGGCTGGTTGAAAAACTGAAGATACACGACCACTGCCGCAATTACCAGCACTCCACTACTCACCAGCACCAAATTGCGCTGTAGCCATGCACCAAAACCTTTACCTGCGCCAGAAACTGCGGCCGGAGCGGCTTGCTTTTTAGCCTGAACAGGTGTTCCTGTCGTTTCTTTAACCGGTGTCTCGCGCTGGTTGCGCATCACCGGATAGAATGAAACCGTTGGCAACCCGTAAGAATCGGTATTAAAATTCACATCATCGGGCAGGAACTGAAAATTATGCTCATAATCCTTGTACAAACGCCCCACCCCAGGAATGGTGAATATCTCGCGCTTTTCAATCGCAGTTTTAGCATCCTGCACGAATTGCTCCACCGCCAGCATCGCCGTCGGGTAAGAAACATTATATTTTTTGCGCAGATGTTGCACCAGCAAACCATCATCCATCAACAGATTCCGGTTAAAATTCAATTGTTTGGAAGGCGGCTGAATCTTTCCTTCCACCTGATCCACCGTAGCCTGCTTATAGTTGGACACAAAACTCCCCAATCCTGGAAGGCTCACCGACTGATGTTCGTACAATAACTCCGCAATGCTCGCGCTGATATCCAATTGCATAATTTTTTGATTTTTGGGCAAATAGAGCGGTCAAACCTTTTCACCCTATGCTCCTATCACCTATCCTAAAAACCTGATTTTCAGGGAAAATATTACACAAAGTTATAAGTTTTTTGTGAATACTTCAATAGCACCTTGTGATTACAGTACACTCCGGAATGAACGAAAATAAACGCGTCTTTCGTCTGATAAAAGCACAACTATCCATATTTTTGAAATAATCCGCAGGAAGGTCGTATTTTTGAAAGTAAAGATGGGAAGGTGATCCGTTATAGTAATAAACAAGTATTATGTAAAGTTGTAAATGCAAAACTTTAACAATCAGCATCTCCAATTTATAAACAACCATGCCCGACTCCATCCACTTCACCACCGTACTCGATAAATTCGACTCCAACCTCTGGGGGCATCATATTCTGGTGCCGGAGGAGATTGCCAGCCCCTTCATCACCGATGACAAGGACCGCCGCGTGGTTTGCATGCTCAACGATCAGATGGAATTCCAATGCGCGCTTA
>CAZGAU010000028.1:2784-19071 GCA_964523725.1 uncultured Saprospiraceae bacterium | reverse complement strand
GACCGCCGCGTGGTTTGCATGCTCAACGATCAGATGGAATTCCAATGCGCGCTTATGCCCAAGGGCGACGGCGGCTTTTTTATCAATATCAATAAAAAGATTCGCGACAAGCTGAAGCTGAAAGTCGGCATGCAGGTGCAAGCTTCACTGCGCAAGGATGAGAGCAAGTACGGACTCCCTATGCCCGAGGAATTGGACGAATTACTCAAGCAAGATGTCGAAGGCGACCGTTTATTCCACGCGCTCACGCCGGGCAAGCAACGCAATTTGCTTTACATCGTAGGCAATGCCAAGAAATCCGATACGCGCATCACCCGAGCCATTATTGTGGTCGAACATCTGAAGGCCAACGACGGAAAGATCGATTTTAAAATGCTGAACCAGGCTTTAAAAGAAGGGTTATAATGGAGTAATGGAATGTTGGTGTAATGGAATGATGGAGTAATGGAGTTTTGGAATGGTTGTTTCCATCATTCCAATATTCCATCACTCCAATATCCAGCATCAAGCCAGCTTCCACCCTTCCCGGTAAGGACGAGCGACAAATTGATTGGCTTCCTCAAAATTCGTAATCTTCATATTGGCGCCATCCCACAGGAGTTTGCGGCGGCCATAATAATCATAGCCTCTGCCATTGGCATTTTGCTTGCGCAAATTATAACTTCTGATTGCCAGATTGCCCATGAGCACCGTTTCGGTCAGCGGCCCTGCATAATCGAAGGAAGAAGTCAACGCCTGGTGTTCCTTACTTCCGAAGCCCGCTTTGCAAGCATTTGCCCATGACACCTGATGTCCATGTTCCGGCAAGGTATTTCCGGTCGATTCCAGTTTTGGCATTTCCAGCCGGTCGCCGTTTTTCAGATAAACCTTTGGATTATAGCCATAAGTGCCGCAGGTCATCACACCTTTTTTACCAATCATAATCACCCCATTGCTACTGTCGGCTTCAGCGAGTGGTTCGTCGGCAGGAATCAGTTCAGGATGGAACGGACGAATGCCACCGTCGGTCCAGTACATGGTCACTTCAGACTTATTTCGCTGCGTTGCGGGGAACTTTAACTGCACGCTCGAGGACGGCGGACAACCTTCCGGGATATATTCTGGTGTCCAGTCTTGCAAAAACACTTGCCCAACGCTGCATTCCACTTCGGTCGGATAGCCTAAGCCCAATACCCGGAAAGCCGGATCAATCAAGTGGCAGCCCATATCACCCAGCGCTCCCGTGCCAAAATTCCACCAGCCGCGCCATTTAAATGGATGATACAAAGGATGATAATCCACATACTCGGCCGGTCCTACCCACAAATCCCAATCCTTTTTGTCCATCGATTCGACTAATGGCGGCTTATCCGTAGGCACCGGGATCCCCTGCGGCCATACCGGCCGGTTGGTCCAGATATGCACCGTATGCACCTTACCGATCACGCCTTTATCCAGCCAATCCATCATCACTTTTTGCCCCGGATTGGAAGCGCCCTGATTACCCATTTGGCTTACCACTTTATATTTCCTGGCCGCTTCGGTAAGCATGCGCGCCTCGTAGATATTATGCGTCAACGGTTTTTGCACATACACATGTTTGCCCATTTGCATGGCTGCCATCGCAGCTACCGCGTGCGTATGGTCGGGCGTGGAGATCGTCACCGCATCAATCGTATCTTTCATCTCTTCCAGCATTTTGCGGAAGTCTTTATAAAACTTCGCATCCGGAAATTTATCAATACTGGCTTTAGCACGCAATGTATCCACATCGCAAAGCGCGACTACATTATTTGCACCGTTGTTCCAGGCATTTGCAATATCCGATGTGCCTTTACCACCCGCGCCAATCGCGGCGATATTGAGTTTATCACTCGGCGCCAGGAAGCCCCGGCCCAGTACATGGCGTGGTACAATCAGGAAACTGCCGGCTGCCAATGCCCCCGTTTTAAGAAACTTTCTTCTGGTTGTCGTTAGTTTATCTTGCATGATGAATGGATTATAGGTTCGAACCAAATGTAGCAGAAAATGGCGAAAATGCGCAAAGGAGAAGTGAAAAAAACCAAGACTTTAATATCTCTCCAATAAATAAATTTATGGGTTTGATAATTTCAACTCATGAAATGTTTTATAAATGATTCCCACAGATTTTTATCACAATATCACTTTTGATAAAAAAAATGAATGAACAATATAAAAATAGCCCGTGTCGGCAAAGATATATCATGTTTCGGCAAAGATATATCATGTGTCGGCAATGACATATGATGTGTTATTAACAGCACTCGATATGTTTTTTGAGGGCAAATGATAAAACTTTGTCGACACATCATATGTTTTTGACAACTCAGGTATTTCGGGTGTGGATTATTCAATTGTATTTAGCAAAAAAGGCATTTTATTTCACAAATAAGCATTTGTAAATACCGTTAGTAAATAAAAAAACAAAGAGTCATACATTCGTATAAAACCATGCATCAAATGATCATCCAACGTTTATCCGAATCTTATCTGGAAGCATTTGCCCGCTTGACGCTGGAACTCTGGCCCGACTGCTATTTTGACGCGGAATATGAAAACGCAAAGCAGCTTTTGCAATCACCAAAAGATGCCATTTTTATTGCCCACAACGAGCGAGGCGTGCTGATTGCCTTTGCCATCTGGTCGCTGCGTGATGATTATGTGGAAGGCACCAATTCCAGTCCCGTCGGCTATCTGGAAGGAATTTATGTAAACCCCGCTTATCGAAAATCGGGCATCGCCAGACAATTGGTCAACGCCGGCGCCGCCTGGTGCAAGACAAAAGGCTGCATTGAAATGGCTTCCGACGCGGAATTAGGCAATTTGACCAGCCACGCTTTTCATCAAAGTCTTGGTTTTGAGGAAGTCAACAGAATTGTATGTTTCAGAAAAGATTTGGCGTAAAGCGAGCGATAGCCAAATTATTCATAGGGCTTTTTATTTTTAAACAAAGGGTGTAACTTTTCCTGTAAAACTCAAGTCATTGAAAAAACGCTGCATAGCGTTCGGCTCACTCAAAGAATTATTGTAAATTGGCATGTCCTGCAAATTTATAATCCCACATTTTCTATAAGATTATCAATTCATTACTAATTCAATAAAATGGTATTTGTTATGAAATCACTCCTAAAACTCAGCTTTTTATTTATACTCCTGCCTGTGTTTGTGCAAGCGCAGATCGATGCACGGATGCTACGTTATCCCGATGTGTCGGCGACGCATATCACTTTTACCTACGCCGGGGATATCTGGGTGGTGCCGAAAGACGGCGGAACCGCAGCCAAGCTCAGTTCACCGGCCGGGGAAGAGTCCTTCCCGCGCTTTTCGCCCGATGGCTCAATGATCGCTTTTAGTGGTAATTATGACGGCAACCAGGATGTGTACCTTGTTCCGGCAATGGGCGGCGTGCCCAAGCGCCTGACTTATCACGGCATGGCGGATCGCCTGCTCGACTGGCATCCCGACGGAAGTGCGGTGCTGTTTGCAACTTCCCGGAATAGCGGGCGGCAGCGTTACAGCCAGTTTTATACTATTTCTACCAGAGGTGGTATGGCCAAACAATTGCCGGTGCCTTACGGCGAATTTGGCTCGTTCTCGCCCGATGGTACTAAGTTGGTTTATACCGACAAATCCCGCGTATTCCGCACATGGAAACGCTACGCTGGCGGCATGGCGCCCGATATGATGATTTTTGATTTGAAAACTTTAGCCTCGGAGAAGATCGCGCCCAGCCAATTCAACGAAGAATTACCCATGTGGCAAGGCAAAAACATTTATTTCCTTTCTGACCGCGGGCAAGAACAGCGCTACAATCTCTGGTCGTACAACCTGGACAGTAAGGAAATCAAGCAACTCACCAAATTTAGCGATTTTGATGTGCATTTTCCGTCCATTGGTCCTTCGGATATTGTCTTTGAAGCCGGTGGCAAATTGTATTTAATGGATCTTGCGTCCGCACAGTACAAAGAAGTGCCTATTAAAGCCGTCACCGACCAGATGACGCTCAATCCTTCGGTGGAAAAGGCTGCCAATTATATGTCCAGCGCCTGGATTTCCCCGGATGGCAAGCGCGCGATTGTAGAAGCACGCGGCGAACTCTTTTCATTACCTGCTGAAAACGGTTATGTGAAAAATCTCACCAACAGTTCAGGTGTAGCCGAGCGCTACCCTGCATGGTCGCCCGACAGTAAGCGTCTTGCGTACTGGAGCGATCGGTCCGGCGAGTATGAATTGACCATTCGCGATCTGGAAAATCCAGGCAAAGAGCGCAAGTTAACCAGTTATGGCGCAGGTTTTCGTTACCAGCCCTACTGGTCGCCCGACAGCAAGAAGCTAGCCTTCGTCGATCAGGCACTCAACATCTGGTTATATGATATGGCTGCCAATAGCACCACCAAAATCGAGCAAATGCCGATGTACCTGAGTCACGGCGGCTTGCAAGGTTTCAAAATGGACTGGTCTTCGGATAGCCGCTGGCTGACTTATTCTCGAACCACTGAAAACGCCAATGGTGCGGTCTTTATTTATGATACCCAAGCCAAGAAATTACAACAGGCAACTTCGGGTTATTACAATGATTTTGGTCCTTCCTTCGACCCCGAGGGCAAGTACCTCTATTTTTATACCAATCGCTCCTTCAGTCCGCTGTACAGTGATTTCGACAACTCTTTTGTGTATCCAAATGCGACCAATATTGCGGCGGTTTCTTTGCGTAAAGACGTGCCTTCGCCTTTGCAGCCTAAAAACGACGAGGTAGAAGTAAAAAAAGAAGAAAAGAAAGAAGATGCCAAGGAGGACAAAGCAGAAGAGAAGAAGAACATTGCGATTGACTTTGACGGTTTTGAAAAGCGCCTGGTGGTGCTGCCGGTAAAACCCGGCAATTTTGGAAACCTGAGCGCGGTGAAAGGCAAAGTCGTATTCCACAGAGCGCCGAACAGCGGCTCAGAGGAAGAGAAGCGCCCGATCAAATATTTTGATTTGAAAGAGCGTGAAGAAAAGACCATTGTGGACAATGCCAATGACTACCTGATTTCGGCGAACGGCGAGAAAATGCTGGTGCGTCAGGGGCGAAATCTCGCAATTATCGATGTGAAGCCCGATCAGAAGATGGATAAGAAACTGCCCACTGATGATATGGAAATGACCGTTGATCCGAAAGCCGAATGGCGGCAGATTTTTACCGATGCCTGGCGTTTTCAGCGCGATTTTTTCTACGATCCGAATATGCATGGCGTGGATTGGCAGGCGATGAAAACCCAATACGGCCAACTGATGGACGACGCGGTTACCCGCTGGGATGTCAACTTCGTCCTGGGCGAACTGATCGGAGAGTTGAATGCCTCGCACACCTATCGCGGCGGAGGTGACACCGAGGATGAAAAGAACAGATCGGTCGGTTACCTGGGCGTTGATTGGACGATTGAAAACAGTCAGTATAAAATTGCCAAAATTGTACGCGGCGCCGAGTGGGATGCTGAAGTCCGCTCCCCGCTCGATATGCCCGGTGTGAAGGTGAAGGAAGGCGACTATGTATTGGCGGTAAATGGCAAACCACTTTCAGTTGATAAGGAGCCTTATGCACCGTTTGAAGGTTTGGCCGGTAAAACCGTGGAATTAACCGTTAATAGCTACACCAATCCCGACAGTGCCCGTACGGTGATTGTAGAATTACTCAGCGATGAAACCCGTCTTCGCCACCTGAGCTGGATTGAATCTAACCGCAAGCGCGTGGAGGAAGCCACGAACGGCCAAGTGGGCTACGTGTATGTGCGCAGCACCGGCATCGATGGGCAGAATGAGTTGGTGCGGCAGTTTATGGCACAGTGGAAGAAGCCAGGCATGATCGTAGATGAGCGGTTCAACAGCGGTGGTCAGATTCCTGATCGTTTTATCGAATTACTCAACCGTCCGCCATTGGCGTTTTGGGCGGTGCGCGATGCCAAAAACTGGCAATGGCCACCGGTGGCGCATTTTGGTCCGAAGGTCATGCTTATCAATGGCTGGAGTGGTTCCGGTGGCGATGCCTTCCCAGATTATTTCAAAAAAGCAGGCTTGGGTCCGCTGATTGGCACACGCACCTGGGGCGGTTTGATCGGCATTTCCGGAGCGCCTAATCTGATTGACGGCGGTGGCGTAACTGTGCCCACTTTCCGCATGTATGATCCATCTGGTGAGTGGTTCAAAGAAGGCTACGGCGTTGACCCCGACATCGAGGTGCCAGAAGATCCGACGCAATTGGCGAAGGGAACCGATCCGCAATTGGAACGCGCTATTCAGGAGGTGTTGAATAGCCTGAAAGCAAAACCCAGTATGAACGTTGCTCCGCCAACGGCAGAGAAGCGGTAAAACAATGGTTTGGATCAGCATTTCCAGGATTCTGAAATTCTTGGGAATGCTGATCCACATAATCTTTCAAACTTCAAATCTTTTACCTTCAGTTTAGCATTTCTTTAACGCGCCATTTTCGGGCATTCCAGCGCTAACTTTTATCTTTGTTGCTTGTCAAATGATTGTGTTTGATTTACAAAAACATCCTGACCATGCGCAAATATTACTCGCTGCTATTACTCGCGTTTGTGCTGCTGGTGCAATCCGCATTCGCGCAGGCGCCCAAGCGCTGGACTTCCGGCGACATCCATGAAGCGATTCAAAAACTTAATTTCCTGGGCTCCGCGCTTTACGTGGCCGCCCATCCCGATGACGAAAACACCCGCCTGATCTCCTATCTGGCGAATGAAGTCAAGGCGGAAACGGCTTACCTGTCGATGACCCGCGGCGACGGCGGTCAAAACCTGATCGGTCCTGAAATCTCGGAACTGCTGGGCGTTATTCGCACCCAGGAATTGCTTGCCGCAAGGCGCATCGACGGTGGTAATCAAATGTTTACCCGCGCCAATGATTTTGGATATTCCAAAAATCCTGAGGAAACCTTGGAGATTTGGAACAAAGACGCGATCCTGTCTGACGTCATCTGGGCGATCCGCAAATGGCAGCCGGACGTGATTATCAATCGTTTTGATCACGACAGCACACGCCCCAACCACGGGCATCATACGGCTTCGGCGATGTTGTCGCACGAAGCTTTTGATCTGGCAGGCAAAAAAGAAGTCTATCCCGAGCAATTGAAATACGTAGAGCCTTGGCAGCCGCGGCGTTTGTTCTTCAATACTTCTTGGTGGTTTTACGGTAGCCAAGAGGCTTTTGCAAAAGCCGATAAATCCGATTTTATTACCTTCGATGTAGGCGTTTATTACCCAATCAAAGGAAAATCCAACAACGAAATCGCTGCTGAAAGCCGCAGTATGCACAAGTGCCAGGGCTTTGGCTCGATGGGTTCACGCGGTTCGGAACTTGAGTATATCAAATTGCTGAAGGGTGATTTGCCGGATAATACCAATCTTTTTGAGGGAATTAACACTACCTGGACGCGCGTGAAGGGCGGCGAACCGATCGGTAAAATCCTCGCGGAAGTGGAAAAGGAATTCCAATACGAAAATCCTGGCGCCAGCGTGCCCAAGCTGATGCAGGCATACAAACTGATCAAAGCCTTGCCCGACGGGCATTGGAAGCAGCTCAAGCAAAAGGAGATCGAGGAAGTAATTAAGGCTTGCATGGGCTTGTTCGCGGAAGCGGTTGCCAAAGATTATTCAGCGACGCCGGGGCAGCAAGTTGAATTGAACCTCGAAGTGACCAACCGTTCTGACGTGGATGCGACTTTGCAATCGGTGGTGTTTTTACCGGAGAATAAAGAGCGCGCCATCAACGAAAAGTTGCAAAATAATTTGTCCTTCCTTTCCCAGCATCGCGTGATGATTCCCGAAGACATTGCCTACACCAATCCTTACTGGCTCAATGAGCCCTGGAAGCTGGGCAGATATATGGTGGAAGCACAACTCATGCGCGGCTTGCCGGAAACGCCTCATACTTTTAAAGTACGTTATAACCTCATCGTTGCAGGCGAACCCTTGAGTTTTGAAACGAATGTCGTGTTCAAAAGAGCGGATGATGTCAAGGGCGAAGTCTATCGTCCGTTTGAAATCACGCCGCCGGTGTTTGCCAATGTGCAGGAAAAAGTTTATGTGTTTTCCAATGATGCCCCGCAGACGATTGAAGTTCTTTTGAAAGCTGGTGCGCCGGAAACCAAGGGCTCTGTGACTTTAAAGCATCCGAAGGGCTGGCGCGTGGAGCCACAAAAGATTGACTTTGATCTGAATCTGAAAGGTCAGGAAACGCTGGTTCGTTTTCAGTTATTCCCACCGGAAGAACAAAGCGAAGGCGAGGTAAGACCTGTGGTTACCGTAAATGGTAAGGAATATAGCAAAGAAGTGGTGTTTATTCAATATGATCACATTCCGACGCAAACCATACTTAGAGATGCCGCTTCGAAAATAGTAAAAATTGACATAAAAAAGGCAGGGGATCGCATCGGTTATTACATGGGCGCCGGCGATGACATTCCTGCGAGTCTGCGGCAGATCGGTTACAATGTGGCCCTGCTCGAAGACAGCGACCTCGCGGCAGAAAATCTCAAGCGTTACGATGCAGTTATTTTGGGGATACGCGCTTACAACACCAGGGAACGGCTGAAATTTGCCCAACCGGCGCTGATGGAATATGTGAAAAATGGCGGTACAATGATTGTTCAATACAACACCAGCAATGACCTGGTAATCCCAATGGATCAGATTGCACCATATCCGCTCAGAATTTCCCGCGACCGCACCGCAGTGGAAGAAGCCGAAGTTCGTTTCCTGAAACCGGAGCATTCTGTTTTGAACTTCCCAAATAAAATCACGAAAAAGGATTTTGAAGGCTGGGTACAGGAGCGCGGCTTGTATTTCCCGAACGAATGGAGCGAAGAATTTACCGCTATTTTGTCCTGCAATGACCCTGGCGAGCCCGCGCGCGACGGCGGTTTGCTAGTAGCCGAGTATGGCAAAGGGCATTACATCTATACGGGGTATTCTTTCTTCAGGGAGCTGCCGGCGGGTGTGTCCGGGGCGTTTCGCTTGTTCGCGAATATGATCTCCATTGGGAAGGAACCGAAACCGTAAAAAGATGCCAGAAGTCTGATGCGAGATGCCAGACTTTAATAGATAAATAGAAATAGGAGCGTTCTTCACGAGGTGGGAGAGCGCTCTTCTCGTTCGTAACGTACCCTTTCCAGAATAGCATTGCCAAAAATGCTCAGCCCAGCGTTGAACACGCACAGGGAAACCGTACCAGCGAGCACCCACTTTGTCCAGTCGGCGCCGCCAGCCTTTAGCATTGCCGATTCAGCGATGAGGCAAGCGCCAAAACCAATGAGCACCAAGCCCAGCGGTGCCTGTATCCGCCAATTGCGATAATGTTTGTTCATATTTACTGCTTTTGATAATAAAACACAATTTTATGATATTGCTATATAATGTTTTAAAATCAGAAAGTAACTTCATTTTCAGGAAAACTGACAAAAGTCATTGCTTTATGTGATCGAAAATACAAATATTCTTAATTAAATAAAGCCATATTGACCATGAACATAAAATGCTTTATTATGAAAAATCCAATGCGTTTTTTATGGTTGATATTGGCGCTGACAGGCGTACTCGTTGTAACCAGCAGTTGCAATAAAGACGATGACGACCAGACACCGCAATTTTTTCAGGTGGATAGCAACGGCTATTCTAATATGAATCGCAATCAACTTCAGCTATACCTGAATACCTTACCCTTACAGAGTTTAAGCGCTACCGAAGAAGCCAGTCTTTTGTTTATGCGGGAAGAAGAGAAACTGGCGCACGATATTTATACCGAATTGTACAATAAGTATCCCTTACAGGTTTTTGCACATATTGCCGACAGCGAGCAAACCCACACCGAAGCCGTGCTCTTGCTGCTTGACCGTTATGCGCTCACCGATCCGGCGCTGAACAAAGGCATTGGCGAATTTGCAAACCCCGATTTGCAAGCGCTTTACAACACCCTGCTGACACGCGGTCTGCAAAGCGAAATCGAAGCGCTCAAGGTGGGCGCGCTGGTAGAAGAAGTGGACATCGCTGACCTCAAAGTGCAACTCGCCGAAAAGGTGGACAATCAGGACATTACCATTGTATATGAAAATCTGATGAAAGGCTCGCGCAATCACCTCCGCGCTTTTGTGAAAAACCTGAGCGTGCGTGGCGTGACCTACCTGCCCGAAGTACTCAGCCTAACCGACTACAACGAGATTATTGACAGTGGAATGGAAACGGGTAGAAATTAACCCGGTAGCCAAATTATTTTAAACCGGGGTTCAATCTCAGAACTCAAAGCTCTAAGTGGCATCTTATATTTCAGTAAATGTAAGATGCCATTTTATGATTAAGAGCAAGATAAATATGAATAATACTTTGAAATTAAAATAAAAATTTGCATATTTATACAATTATAGTTTTTGAGTAATTAGTAAACAGACAACCTTAAGCTCAAATAAATTAATTTGTAAAAACTTGATTATCAGATCAATCAGACGATCTGTTGTAAAACTGTCCAACTAACTATACAGCGTTTTTATTGCGTTTAAAACTACAGGATCAATTAGCTGGAAACCCGTACTCGGTATAACCTTTTTCATCCTCACAGATATTACTTACATCAATACTAAGATATTTTCAGAATGAATTTTTTTTATTAACACCAAAACCAATTAGTATGAAGCTCAAAAACTTTTTGCTTGTTTTTGCGATGAGCGCTTTGCTTTTTTCCTGCCAAAAGGATGACATTTCTACCAGCGAACGCGATGTGATTACCTCAACGGAACTAACGGAACTAAACGCCCGGGAAAGCGGCCAAGCAATTACTCCGGAGTATCTGGAACAAATCAACATAGCCCTGGCGGCTGAAGGTTTGGATTATCGGGTACTGATGGCGGAGTACATTACCTCGGCAGACAGCGACGAAGCCGGTGTTACGGTGCTTGCCAAAGATATAGGCAATAAACAACTCGGGCACGATTTCGTACCGAATGACCCACGCCGAGGCTGGAGTGGCACCCCTGGCGGTTCTACCGACGACATTACTTATGCCATCGATCAAACGATTGATGCGGTACCTCCATTCGGTGGACTGAGCGCTGCTCAAACAACCAACGCTATCCAGCGTGCTATAGCAACCTGGGATAATGAAACCTGCTCAAACCTTCCGCTTGTACAAAATCCTGATTTTGGTTTGGATATTGGCATCGTTGCTTTTCAGAATGGCTTAGGCGGTAGTCCATTCATTTTTGCGGATGTGCAGCACTGTGGCTGGCGGGACATCAATTTTGCCGGCGGTATTCTTGGCGTTACTTTTACTTTCATTTTTGTGGATGCAGGGGTACCGACAGATGTAGATGGCAACGGCAAACTGGACGCAGCCTTCCGCGAAATTTATTACGACCCTTCTTTCAACTGGGCAGATGATGGTTTAACCAATATTGATGTCGAGAGTGTAGCCGTACACGAAATGGGGCATGGTTTGAGCCAGGCACATTTTGGTACCGTTAAACTCAAGAACGACGGAAGTTTGCAGGCTTCACCGCGCGCTGTGATGAACGCATTATATGCTAGTCCTTTCCGCAATCTTACAGGAACTGATGTCGGTGGGCATTGCAGTAACTGGAGTAATTGGCCGAATAATTAAAGTGGTTTAAATTTGAGCCTCTTTTAAAGGCTTGGATTTTTGAATAAAAAAGGCTCCGACCAACCTTAGGGTTAGCCGGAGCCTTGCTATTTTGCAATAGTCGAAGCTATTACTTTCTCACAATGAACTTCTGTGTGAATAAACCTTCGTTCGGGATATATACTTTCAGGAAGTACATATCGCTTGCGAGGTTGCTTAGGTCGAGTCGTGTAGCTTCTACAGCAATTTCGTCAATTTCTGCCTGATACATCAACTGACCAACTGTGTTGAATACTTGTACGTGGGCAGCTTTGCCTGCAAAACTGCTGAGATCAACAAATAGCGCGTTACTAGTAGGATTCGGATAAACCCGAAGTTCGTTCGGTACAGTAGTTTGTTCAGTTTCCTGTATTTTCACATCATTAAAGAGGAACGGTGTCGATACGTCGGTATTATTGCCAGCCGGAGCTGCTTTGAGCAAGCCGTAGTAATAGTTGTCAGGATCGCCGCATTCGAAGTATTCTCCACAACCCGGGCAGCACGGACCACCAGGACCGCCATCGCAACCTCTGTCGTTGGGATCATCAGTGCACTTGTTGTTGCCTGCTTTCACCCATACACCGTTGATTGGCGTATTGAACGTATAGGTTTGCTTTCTCGGATTGCCCGTCAGTTCGTTGCCTTCTTTCTTGATGTCAATGTCGAAGTTTTGGAAACACCCATTACCTAAGTCAAAGACAAGATTGGAAATATCCCGGCCCGAACAAATGCAAACAGTCTTGCAATCCAGGCTGAACGTAACCTTGATCTTGTCGCGATCAGATGGAATTTCGCAATCACAGATCATCGGCGGACAAGGTTCTGGTAGATCGTAAGAATCTTCGTCCTGGCAGGAAGTGGTATTCTTGAACTTCGCCCAGATACCATTTTCATCGGAACCATCTGCATTTACTACAAATTCCACGCAATAAGAGCCATTTGAACCTGCGGGCAGGAAAGACTTATTTTGTCCAGTGATCGCTACTTCGATTTGCTCATTGGCAGGTGCATCTTTCCATTCTACACAGACGGTTACGGTAGCTCTGCTCTTGCCGGTGCTGTTGTCGTAGCGGCATTCGCTGACCTCTACTTTCTTTATGTTTAAGTCGCATTCGGGTAGCGGTTGACAAGGATTCGGCGCATTGTACTTGTCTTCATCGGCGCAGCCGGGCTTGTTCTTGAATTTCGCCCAGATGCCATTGTTGTTGGTACCATTAGCCGGTACAATGAAGTCCACATAACCGCTACCGTTAACAGTTGTAACAGACAAGGATTGCTCCTTATCTCCAGTAGTGACCTTAATTAAGTCATTCGGCATCGCATCGGTCCACTTCAGGTAAACCCTTACTTTCACCAAGCTCTGGTAACTGTTATGATCGAAATAGCATTCGCCTACCCAAACCTCGGTGATATCCAGATCACACTCGGGTGCAGGCTGGCAAGGATTAGGCAGATTGTACTTGTCTTCATCCGTGCAAGCGGGCTTGTTTTTGAAGCTAGCCCAAAGTCCATTACTGGAGGTGCCGTCTGCCGGGAGATAGAAATCCAGGTAACCATTACCATCCTTGGTGGTGACGGTGAAAGATTTCTCCTGTCCTTTGGTCGTGATCTTTATATAATCTGTAGGCATCGCGTCGGTCCACTTGAAGTAAACTCTGACTTGTGCCTTGCTTTGGTAGCTGTTTTGATCAAAGACGCAATTGCCTACCCAAATCTCGGTGATATCCAGATCGCACTCAGGCGTCGGTATGCAAGGATTCGGCGTATTATACTTGTCTTCATCCTGGCAGGAAGTCGTGTTCTTGAACTTCGCCCAAATGCCGTTATTATAAGTACCATTTGCCGGTACAATGAATTCTACACAAGCATTACCGCTGTTGTTATTGCCAACGTAAACCGTTTTTTGCTGACCAGCGATGGAAACAAGAATGTTTTCATCGGATGGCGCATTCTCCCAGTTGACGCAGACTTTCAGCTTCGCTTTGCTTTGATAATCATTGTGATCGAAGTAGCAGTTGCTGACTTCTACCTTATAGATATCCAGATCACATTCCGGTAACGGTACGCAAGGATTTGGTGCATGGTACCAATCAATATCCTTACAGCCTTCGGTGTATTCAAACGTTGCCCAGATACCATTATCGTAACTGCCATTTGCCAGTACAATAAATTCAAGGCAAGCGCTGCCGTTGTAACTATTTGGAATAATGACCTTGTACTGACCACTGAGATAGACATAGATCTTCTCACCGGCCGGCGCGTTTTTCCATTCTACGCAAACCTTCAGCTTGAACTTGCTTTGGTAGGTATTATGATCGAAATAGCATTCACCTGCTTCAACTTTATAAATGTTCAGATCGCACTCCGGCGCCGGTTGGCAGGAATTAGGCGCATTGTATTTGTCTTCATCGGCACAGCCGGGCTTGTTCTTGAATTTCGCCCAGATACCATTATTGTAAGTACCATTAGCAGGCACGATGAAATCGACATATCCGCTGCCGCTGGTGGTAGTCACGTACAATGATTTTTCCTGATTGCCGGTAGAAACTTTGATAAAGTCATTCGGCATGGCATTGGTCCAGGAGAAATAAACCCGCACCGGTGCTTTACTCTTGTAATCATAATGATCGAAGTAGCAATTGCCGACCCAAACTTCGGTGATATTCAAATCACATTCCGGAACCGGCTGACAACCAGCAGGTGTGTGGTAAATGGCTTCATCCTGGCATGCAGTCGTAGTTTCAAACTTCGCCCAGATGCCGTTGTTGTACGTACCATTCGCCGCCACGATAAATTCTACGCAGGCATTACCGCTGGTAGCATATGGTGTAATGGTTTTCTGCTGACCGTTGATGATTACTTTGATCTTCTCATTCACCGGTGCATTGTTCCAATTCACACAAACCCGGAGCTTGACCTTGCTCTGATAATCGGAATGATCGTAGTAGCAATCGCTGACTTCCACCTTGAAAATATCCAGGTCACATTCGGGTACAGGCTGGCAAGGATTCGGCGTGTTGTACTTGGCTTCATCCTGACAAGCAGTAGAGTTCTGGAATTTCGCCCAGATACCGTTATTATACGTGCCATTGGCAGGAACCGTAAATTCCACACAACCGCTACCACTGTAGGTGTTGACAAGAATTGTTTTCTGCTGCCCGGCGATGGAGACAACGATATTTTGGTTGAGCGGTGCATACGCCCAGTTGACGCAGATCTTCAGCTTGACTTTGCTCTGGTAATCATTGTGGTCAAAGTAACAATTGCCTACTTCCACTTTGTAAATATCCAGTTCGCACTCAGGGGCCGGTTGACACGAAACAGGGGCATTGTACTTTTTTTCATCGCGGCAAGCCGAGGTGGTTTCGAATTTGGCTACGACCGGAAGGTTCACCCCACCATTGGCCGGAATGACAAACTCCACGCAGGCGCTGCCATTCGACGCATTTACCGGAACGGTCTGATTCTGATTATCTATAAACACCTTGAGTTTCTCGCCTTGCGGTGCGCCATTCCAGGTCAGACAAACTTTGAGTTTGGCTTTGCTCTGATAATCATTATGATCGAAGTAGCACTCGCTGACTTCTACCTTGTAGATATTCAGATCGCATCCCGGAGAAGACTGACAAGGCGGCGGTGCATTGTACTTGGCATCGCCCTGGCAAGCCGTGTTGTAGGAGAATTTTGCCCAGATACCGTTGTTATAAGTACCATCCGCAGGAACTTTGAGCTCCACACAGGCAGAGCCATTGGCTACGCTGGCATAAACCGCTTTGGATTGCCCATTCGCAGAAATAACGATAATATCGTTTTGCACAGCGTTTTTCCACTGCACGCAAATCTTGACTTTGACTTTACTTTGATTGTCAGCCGGATCGATGTAACAGTTGCCGACTTCCACTTTGTAAATATCCAGATCGCACTCGGGCGCAGGCTGGCAAGGATTCGGCGTGTTATACTTGTCTTCATCCTGACAAGCGGTCGTATATTGGAATTTCGCCCAGATGCCATTATTGTAAGTACTGTTCGCCGGCACAATAAACTCCACACAGGCATTGCCGCTGGAATTGTTTCCAATGGCTACCACCTTCTGCTGTCCAGAGATAGATACCACAATATTCTCCCCCGCAGGCGCGTAAGCCCATTCCACACAAACCTTGAGTTTAGCCTTGCTCTTGTAATCATTTTGGTCATAATAACAATTGCCGACTTCTACTTTATAAATATTCAGCTCACACTCAGGAGTTGGTACGCAACTCGGCGGCAGATTGTACTTGCCTTCATCCGCACAAGCAGGCTTGTTTTTAAAGCTTGCCCAAAGTCCGTTATTGTAGGTGCCATCCGCAGGAAGGTAGAAATCAAGATAACCGTTGCCGTTTTTGGTGGTCACCAAGAAGGTTTTCTCCTGCCCTTTGGTCGTGATTTTGATCAGATCATTTGGCATCGCGTCGGTCCATTTGAAATAGACTCTCACCTGGGCCTTGCTCTTGTAATCATTTTGGTCGAAGTAACAATTGCCGACCCAAATCTCGGTGATATCCAGATCGCAATCCGGCGCAGGCTGGCACGGATTTGGCAGATTGTACTTGCCTTCATCCGCACAAGCAGGCTTGTTTTTAAAGCTTGCCC
>CAZGAU010000028.1:0-2684 GCA_964523725.1 uncultured Saprospiraceae bacterium | reverse complement strand
AATTGCCGACCCAAATCTCGGTGATATCCAGATCGCAATCCGGCGCAGGCTGGCAGGAGTTTGGTGCATTGTACTTGTCTTCATCGGCACAAGAGGTGGTATTTCTAAACTTAGCCCAAATACCATTATTATAAGTACCATTTGCCGGCACAATAAATTCGGTATAAGCGCTACCGTTGATATTATTTACCGGAATCTCCTTTTCCTGACCGGAGACAGAGACCTTAATCCTTTCATAACTCGGCGCGTTCGACCATTTTACATAAACCTTTAATTTTGTTTTACTTGTGTAATCGTTATGATCATAATAACATTCACCAACCTCCACTTTATAAATGTCCAGATCGCACTCGTCAGGTGTTTCCTGGCATGGTTCCGGCGCATCAAAGTAAGCATAATCACTACAATTCTGTGAACCTTCAAATGTTGCCCCAACCACTTTATCGGCCACACCATCGGTATTAATTTCAAAAGAAATACTTGCTGAACCGTTTTTTGAAACATTATTAAGTTTCTTAGTAATTGGTGTATTGCCGATGCCACCCATTGCTGAAATTGCAATCGTTCGATTGCTTGGCGCATTATTCCAGGCAATATTTACTTTGAGTGTGGCCTGGCTGGTTCTTCCTCCATTTACAAAATAACATTCCCCTACTTCCGTACTCACAATCCGGAGTTCACAATTTTCCATAGGGCAGGTTTCGGGCGCTTTGATTTTCGTTTTGACTAAACATCTTGAATTGTTTTTATCAAAAACCCTGAAATTCAAGTCGCCGCCGCTCACCGGAAAAGGTCCAATGGGACCATGTTCTACATTGTAAGCCAGGCATCCCCGGTTGTAATCACCCACCGTGTTGAAACATTGTCCGGTAGAAGTGCCCTTTACAGTCATGTAAAAATAAAATACATCGTCGCTGGTATTATTCGGTGTGCCATTATCATTGCACACGACCCTTACCTTGGGTGGCAGGAGCGAGCAATCATCATTGCCTCCGTTGCAGTTGGGTATCGGTAAATTAATACAGTTACCCAGTAAACAAAGATCGAAGGTGCAAGCGTTCTGATCGTTGCAATCTTCGCAGCCCTGAAAGAGCTGTGCCTGTGCTGAATTAGGCAATGACAGGAAACAAAGCAGTAAGCCTATCACCCCTATCACATGAAGCCGATTGTAGATGTTAGAAATCATAACGGTTTTTGTGTTGTTAATAAATGAATGTGTAAAATCTATCTTTATTTTACCCATGAGAAAGGCTGGAAGTATCATGTCAAAATGATACTCCTAAAGCTGTGACACTGCCAATATCAAGCACGTGCCGAGCTTATTACAAGCTGCCCTTACGGGTAAAATAATCCAAACTTTTTGTTGTGTAAATTAGGAAGGGTAACATCGTACAATCAATGTACATGCAGTTACAAGGGATAGAGTCACTACGCTAAATCAGGGTAAGTTGGTAGATATTGCGCTTTTAATAAAGGGTTTTGCGCACTTTTCGAAATCTGAAAAAATGTTTAGTTATTGTGAATTACATTGTGCTATCGGGGGGAGAGAAAGATAGACAACTTTTTGCTTAATGCAAAATTTCACGGTACAATATTACGGAAAATATAATGGAAAACAAAGTCGGATACCAGAATATTTTAATATATTATTTTATGTCAATTTGACTCGAGGGTAATTGTTTGGTTGTCAATTTTTTAATTAAAAATTTTATATGCCGGCAAAATGCATTTCACTAAAATAAAAAACTCCGGTCAACCAGAGCGTCAACCGGAGTTTCGGGAAAAGAACAAATGTATTTATCGCTTAATCATGAATTTTTCAGTGAAAGTACCTTCCCCTGCTATTTCTACCCGCAGTAAATATACGCTTCCACGAAGGTCGCTTACATTGATATGAGTATTATCCGCAGTTAATTCATGCACTTCTACCTGACGCATCAACTGTCCCATGGTATTGAATATCTGCATAGTGGCAGGTTTGCCATAGAAAGCAGACAAATCAACATAGAGATCATTATTTGCAGGATTCGGGTACAAGTTAAGTGGTTTGTTAGCAATATGCAGCTGATTTTTCAATACATCCGTTTTAGCAACATCTCCCGGAAGGACATTGGTAGCCCGGAGTGGGTTGCCGTTACCGTCGTAGGTTTCATCGCAATTTTCAGGACAGTCCGGCGGAGTAATGCCACAAACCTCCAGATTTGCACACAGCGTAATATGTGAAATAGCTTTTACATTTTTACCACCTGTTCCGAATGGATTTGACCAACTGGAGCCGGAAGCAATAAAGCATTGACCGCCTGCTTTCACCAGGAATTCCGGATCATCGATTGGAGTGCCATCAAGTTTTTCGGCAGAAATTTCAAAACCTACATACTCATTATTCTCTCCATCTTTATTGGTCCAGTTGGACAAAGTGACCTTCACGCAACCGAATGTTACTGTCAGGTCTTCCTGACCCAAACCGGCGCCTTCAACCTTGCAGTCATCGCATTCTATGTCAATTTCGCAAGCATCAGGCGTGTTGTTGTTATTATTGTCGATATTGTCATCACCTAATGCACAGATATCATCACAATTAGGCACGCCGTCACCATCATCATCGCGGTTGTCGCAATCATCACAGAAATCGGGGATGCCGTCGCCATCGGTATCTATGTTATCATCACCCCCGGCACAGATAT
>CAZGAU010000027.1:0-42655 GCA_964523725.1 uncultured Saprospiraceae bacterium | reverse complement strand
GGAAAAACGTGTAAAAAGCACGCTGGCACTTATTCAGCAGATCAGAAATAAATAATATGAATCGGATTGTAATATTTATTGGTTTATTATGTAGTGTAATAACTTGGCATGGCTGCGGTGAAATTTCCCGTGTGACCACACTCAAACTCGCACACGGCTTGGACATCAACCACCCGGTGCATAAGGGCATGGAGTACATGGGCGAGTTGCTCAAAGAAAAGTCTGGAGGACGCATGGCGATTGAGATCTACCCCAGCGGGCAGTTGGGGTCGGAGCGTCAGTGCCTGGAACTCCTGCAAATTGGCAGTTTGGGCATGACCAAGGTTTCGGCTTCCGTGATGGAAAATTTTGCGCCTAATCTGAAAGTATTTAGTTTGCCTTACATTTTTCGTGATAAGGAACATGCTTTTGCGGTGCTGGACGGTCCGATCGGTAAGAATTTGCTGGTGCAAAGCGATCAATTCTGGCTTCGGGGATTGACTTATTTTGATGCGGGATATCGCTCTTTTTATACTAAAAATAAACCCATAGATGCACCTTCTGATCTAAAGGGGTTGAAAATCAGAGTACAAGAAAGTCAAACTTCAATGAATATGATTCGGGCTATGGGCGGTTCGCCTACGCCGATTTCCTGGGGCGAGCTTTATACCGCCTTGCAACAGGGCGTGGTAGATGGTGCCGAGAACAATCCACCGAGTTTTTACTTATCACGCCATTATGAAGTTTGTAAATATTATACAATTAATGAGCATACTTCGGTGCCGGATATTCTGGTAATTGGTACGGTCGCCTGGAATCGACTGACTCCGCAAGAACAGCAATGGCTCCAGGAAGCAGCCGACGAAGCGACTGATTATCAACGCAAACTGTGGGCAGAAGCCGAAGCGGAAGCACTGGCAGAAGTGAAAAAAGCCGGCGTGGAAGTAACCTATCCAGAAAAAGAGCCATTTGCAAAAAGTGTGCAATCGCTTTATAAAAATTATCAGAATGATAAAGAAGTATTTGACCTGATTCAGCGAATTCAGGCTTTTCCAAGCCCGGATGAAAATCAAGATCAAAAGAACTAAATGTTTTTTGATAAATATTTACATGCTTAGTTTCATACATTACTTTATTTACCGGCTTCCTGATAAAATAGGAGGACCTTTTCTTAGAAACTTATGAGAAAGACAGTCGATAAAATTTTGGGTAATATTCTGGCATTCCTGATGGCGGTCATGACGATAGATGTACTCTGGCAGGTGTTTTCGCGCTACATCATGCGTTCTCCGAGTTCGTTCACCGATGAACTGGCGCGGTTTCTGCTCATCTGGATCGGTATTTTGGGAGCGGCGTATGTATCGGGGCAGGGCAAGCACCTGGCGATCGATTTACTGCCTGGAAAACTCTCGGAAACCGGCAAAAAACGGCTGACGTTTTTTATCAGCATGGTCATTTTGCTGTTTGCCCTCACTGTTATGGTGATTGGTGGCATTCGCCTGGTGTACGTAACCCTGTATCTGGGGCAGCAATCATCGGCTTTGCAAGTGCCACTGGGCTATGTTTACACCGTTCTTCCAATCAGCGGGTTGCTGGTGATTTATTATAAAACGCTGGCAATTATTGAATCATTAAAAAAGACTTAAAGCCTGACTAAATGGAATATACCGAATTATTAATACTGGTAGTAAGCTTTGTAATATTACTCGGACTGGGAGTACCGGTTGCCTGGGGCATCGGTATTGCTACCTGTTTGACGATGCTGGTGAGTATCCCTGTCATTCCTGCATTTACAACCGTGGCACAAACGATGGCTACCGGGCTGGATAGTTTCGCTCTATTGGCGATCCCATTTTTTATTTTTGCAGGGCAGTTAATGAATCGGGGCGGCATTGCCCGAAGATTGATCAATTTTGCCAAAACCCTGGTGGGCTCGCTGCCTGGCGGACTGGCGCATGTAAATATCATAGCGGCAATGCTTTTTGGCGCCATCGCGGGATCGGCTGCGGCTGCGGCTTCTGCCATTGGTACTTTTATGAGTCCGGAAATGGAAAAAGCGGGTTACACCAAACAATTCGGCGCTGCGGTGAATATTACATCTGCTACGACTGGACTTGTAATACCGCCAAGTAATATTTTGATCGTTTATTCACTTGCCAGTGGCGGCGTTTCCATTGCGGCTTTATTTTTAGCAGGTTATTTACCCGGTATTCTTACTGGTGTTTTTCTGATGATCGTGACCACGGGATGGTCTATTTACAAGGGTTTTCCGGTGGGTGAAAGGAGCAAATTCAGGGAGGTGATCCGTACATTTATTGATGCGCTACCAAGTTTATTATTATTAATCATTGTAATAGGCGGCATTGTAGCGGGTATTTTTACAGCCACAGAAGCTTCTGCAATAGCGGTATTATATTGTCTCCTTCTGGGTTTTATTTACAAGGAAATAAATGTCGGTCAGCTACCTGATATTCTCAGGAGTTCGGTAGAAACCACGGCAATTGTGGCATTGCTTATTGGCACGTCGATCAGCATGTCCTGGGTGATGTCTTATGAAAATATCCCACAGAATTTTACCGAAGCATTACTTTCAATCAGTGATAATAAAATCATTATTTTATTAATCATTAACTTGATATTATTATTTGTCGGTATTTTTATGGATATGACCCCGGCGGTGCTCATTTTTACACCGATATTTTTACCGGTGGTCACCAAACTGGGCATGGATCCTATTCACTTCGGTATTATCATGGTTTTAAATTTATGCATCGGATTGTGCACGCCGCCTGTTGGTTCGGTGCTGTTTGTGGGCGTCGGCGTAGCGCAAACGACCATTCAAAAAGTGATTAAACCCTTGATTCCACTGTTTATTGCGATGCTGATTGCGCTCATTTTGGTAACTTATATACCAGGACTCAGCCTTTGGTTGCCACATTTCTTTGGCTACTGATATTGCTAAATAAAGATTATTACAATGAAAAATAAAATATTAAAAGTTCATCCGAATGATAATGTTATAGTTGCGCTTGATACCCTCAAAGCAGGCGATAGGGTTGACTTTAACGGATCGACTATCCAATTGCTGGAAGATATTTCAACCAAACATAAATTCAGCGAACGCGATTTTACTGTGGGCGAATCTATTATAATGTACGGCGTATTGGTGGGCAAAGCCACAAAGCCGATCCCCGCGGGCACGCGCATTAGCCGGGAAAATGTGACCCACCAGGCAAGTGATTATAAAGTAGGCGAACGCAATCTGAACTGGATAAAGCCGGAAGTTGACAAGTTCAAACCCCGCACATTTAATGGCTTTCACCGCGCCGACGGCAAAGTGGGTACGCGCAATTACTGGCTCGTGGTGCCGCTGGTTTTTTGTGAAAATCGCAACATCAAGGTCATTCGCGAAGCCATGCTGGAGCAATTGGGCTATCTTTCAACCCGGGATTTTACAGTGGATGTAAATAAATTGATACAACATTATAAAAACGGGGCTTCAACTGATATCATATTACAAGAAGAAATTATTCGTTCCGGGCAACAGCTTGAAGAAGAACGCATTTTTCCGAATGTGGACGGCATCAAATTCCTGGAACACGAGGGTGGCTGCGGCGGCATTCGCCAGGATAGCGAAGCGCTTTGTCACCTGCTGGCGGGCTATATCACACATCCCAACGTAGCGGGCGCAACTGTATTGAGTCTGGGTTGCCAAAATGCACAAATTCCGATTTTGGAAAACGCGATTAAACAACGCGATCCGAATTTTAATAAACCATTATATCTGTTAGAACAACAGCAGAGCAATTCCGAGCGAGCATTCATCGCCGAGGCGGTTAAGAAAACCTTTGTCGGGCTGATGCAAGCCAATGAAATCAGGCGTCAGCCGGCGGGTTTGGACAAATTGACCATCGGTTTGGAATGTGGCGGTTCAGATGGATTTTCCGGGATTTCGGCGAACCCGACCCTCGGCTATGCTTCCGATTTGCTGGTAACGCTGGGCGGTACGGCAATTCTATCGGAATTTCCTGAGTTGAACGGAGTTGAACAGGAATTGATCAATCGCTGTGTGGATGAAGCCACGGCAGAAAAATTTGCCACGCTCATGCGTACCTATGCGCAGCGCGCGGTCGCGGTTGGCTCTGGTTTTGACATGAATCCTTCCCCCGGCAACATTAAAGATGGCTTAATCACCGATGCCATGAAATCGGCAGGCGCGGCCAAGAAAGGCGGCACATCTCCGGTTACGGCGGTGCTCGATTACACCGAGCCGGCGGTGAAACCCGGTTTGAATTTACTCTGCACGCCGGGAAATGATGTAGAATCGACTACAGGCTTGGCGGGTTCTTGGGCAAATATTATCATTTTTACCACCGGTCTGGGTACGCCGACCGGTAATCCGATTGCACCAACCATTAAAGTTTCCAGTAATACAAAACTCGCTGAACGTATGTCGGATATCATTGATTTGAACACCGGTACGATCATTTCAGGGGAAGATACGATTCAAAGCAAAGGCGAGGAACTTTTGGATTTGATTATTCAAATTGCCAACGGCGAGGTCAAAACCAAAGCAGAACAATTGAACCAGGACGACTTTATTCCCTGGAAACGGGGCATTTCTTTATAAAATGATGTTAATTGTTATTTGTTAATTGGAGCGTTCCTAAAAACAAATAACAATTTACAAATAACAAACTTTTTACATGCAATATCCACTACTAAATAGAAACCTTAAACCTGCTCCGACTCATCCTGAACGCATTCTCCAGTTCGGTGAGGGTAATTTTCTGCGTGCTTTTGTGGACTGGATGATCCACGAAATGAACCAAAAAGCCGGCTTCGACGCAGGTGTGACGGTAGTGCAGCCGATTGATCGCGGCTTGGTCGATATGCTCAACGCGCAGGACGGGCTTTATACCGTTTGCCTTACCGGCATCAAAAATGGGCAGGCGGTGCAGGAACAAACACTGGTGGATTGCATTCAGCGTGGTATTAATCCATATCATGATTTTGAAAGTTATTTAGCAACTGCTCATAATTCTGAGCTTCGTTTTATAATATCCAATACGACCGAGGCCGGCATTGCATTTGATGACCAGGATCAACTCAACGACGCCCCTCCGGGCAGCTTTCCCGCTAAGTTGACGCGGCTGTTGTACGAGCGTTTTCAGGCTTTTGACGGCGATTCCTCGAAAGGCTTGATCATTATTCCCTGCGAATTGATCGACCGAAATGGTGATATACTTCGCGATGTGGTGCAGCAATACGCTGATTTGTGGAAGCTTTCTGCCGAATTTAAAAATTGGGTTGAAAAGGCTTGCACTTTTTGCAACACGCTGGTGGATCGCATTGTGCCCGGTTATCCGAAAGATCGCATCGCGGAACTACAGAAAACACTGGGCTACGAAGACAAACTCATCACCGAAGGCGAGCGCTTTCACCTTTGGGTGATCGAAGCGCCGAAGTGGGTGGAAACGGAATTTCCGGCCAAAAAAGCCGGTTTGAACGTCATTTTCACTAATGACATGACGCCCTACCGTACCCGCAAGGTCCGCATTCTCAATGGCGCGCATACTGCGATGGTGCCGGTGGCTTACCTGTACGGCTTGCGCACGGTCAAGGAAACAGTGGAAGATGAGGTGCTGGGTAAATTTGTTTCCGAATTGGTGTACGAGGAGATCATTCCCACGCTGGATTTGCCCGAATCCGAATTAAAATCTTTCGCTGCCGATGTGCTGGATCGCTTTCGTAATCCCTATATCAAGCATTTCCTGATCAGTATTGCACTGAATTCGACTTCCAAGTACGAAACGCGCGTGCTGCCTTCATTACTGGAATATGTAAATCGCAAAGGCGAATTACCCAAGCGCATTGTTTTTGCGCTGGCGTCGCTGATCCGTTTTTACAAAGGCACAACCCTCGAAGGAAAAGCCATTTTGTTAAATGATGACGCCGACCGCCTTGCTTTTTTCCAAAAGATTTGGGAACAATACGGAGAGGATTTTTTCGCTTTGGCAAAAGCCGTACTGGCGCGAACCGATTTCTGGGGGCAGGATTTGAATCAAATAACAGGCTTGCATCATTTACTAACGGCATATTTACAAAAGATGGAGCTAAATGATTTTAAAAATACATTAGTAGAAATGAGTTGATTTACATGATGTAATAAATAAAAGAGATAAACTTTACTTCTTACATGCCGGGGAGTAAAGTTTTTTATAAATAGCTGATACAACTACCTTTACGCAAATTTTTATCGAAATTACTTTCCATTATAATATTCCATCCCTAATGTAACCCGATAATCATGATCGAATAACGTGGCGTTATCCCAGTGAGAGCCTTGTCCCCACTGCGTCCGGCAAGAAGTAGAGACCCAGGCCGGCTCCCAGTAAATGAGTCCTTCGCCACCGGCCGAAGTAATGCTTTTTTCCAGGGCTTTCAGATAATCATATTGTCCTTTTGCAGAAGCCGGATAACCTGTAATTAAAGCATTGCTGTCCAGGATGTTATTCGCGTCATCGGCATTATTCAATGTAAAAGGATAAGCCGTTTCAACCACCATTAAGCGTTTATGATACGTTTTTATTAATGTTTCAATTGCGGCAGGTAAATTGTCAATGGTGTAGCTCGACCAAAGCGGATAATAAGAAAGCCCGATCCAATCATAATCGCTGATTCCATTCTTTTTCGCCTGCTCGAACCACCACAAGCCGTTTTCGGGCTGTGCGATGTGGAGCATGACCTGGATGTTTTTGCCAAATTCGGAGGATGCATCGCGCACCGCCTGGATGCCCCGGTTGATCAGCGTAGCGTTGCGAGCCCAATTAATATGATGATAATTTTTTCCTGGGTCTTGTAATATTTCGGCGTTTATTTCATTTCCCACCTGAATAAATTCGGGTAACAACCCGGTTTTATTTAGTTTATTTAAAACATGATATGTGTAATTGTATAATGAATCTCCAAGTAGTTGTGTGTCATTTACCACCGGCAACCAGGCGGCCGGCACTTTTTGCTTGCCCGGATCGGTCCAGTCATCGGAGTAATGAAAGTCAAGCAAAACCTGCATTCCCAGCGCTTTGGCTTTGGAAATTGTTTTTTTTACATCTTCGTAATCCGAATAATCGGTCCAATCAGGCTGGTGCCACAAACGCACGCGAATCAAATCCGTACCAGCTTTGCTGAAAATAGCATAAGGATCTTCCGGGTTTCCCGATTCGTTGTAATAAACAGCGCCGCAATCCACCATTTCATTGACGTAAGATAAATCTGCCCCGCGATAAAACACGACATCATTGGGCATTTCTTCCTCCTGGGGCGTGTCGGTATTTTCAGGCGCGTCTTTGCCGGCCGGCTCGCAAGCGCATAATAACAGCAGGGCTGTATAAAAAAAGATTCGATTCATGGTTTGCATATTAACAGGAATTAAGCTGTGGCGCCGATTTGTAAATGATTATAAATCAGGCTTTTTGAAAAAAAATTATAGAATCCTGTCTTTTGCTGACAAAACTACTAAATGTCAAGTACACGGTTTTCTTTTCTGTATTAATATTCTAGACACAATGGAAAATGCTGATTTTTAATGAAAATAGTGGCGGTGGTGGCGTATATTAGTGAGTATAAATGAAATTAAGAATTGCGCAAACATGAATGTGGTGTCGTATGCCAACTATATTTAACTGAAAACTATACTGGCTTAAAAATGAAAACGATAGAAACTATTAAAACTTCCTCAAAAAAGATAATAAAGATCATGTTGATTGCACTTTTCATATTTTTGGGTTGCATTCTCATTATTGCAGGAGTATTGCAGGCATACAGCACCGGTAAATCAGAACCATACCTGGATCAAACAGGTAATCCAATTGCTGGGAGCCTTTCAGAGAAAGTTTTTGTTGAGATCGGTGGATTAAAGCAAGGGATGTTTATCAAAAGTAAAAATATTATGAATCCAGTGTTACTTTATCTTCATGGTGGCATGCCTGATTATTTTCTTACACAAAAATATCCTACCGGTCTTGAAGATTATTTCACCGTTGTTTGGTGGGAGCAACGTGGTTCAGGTATTTCCTATAGTGCTGACATTTCGCCAAAGACGATAACGTTGGGGCAATTGATAAATGACGCGCTGGAATTGACAAATTACTTGCGCCAACGCTTTGGCCAAGAAAAGATATACTTGATGGGGCATTCGGGGGGCACCTTTATCGGGATACAAGCAGCTGCTCAGGCTCCTCAAATGTATCATGCCTATATTGGTATTGCTCAGATATCTGATCAACTTAAATCGGAAAGATTGGCCTACGAATATATGCTAAAGCATTATAAAGAGGATAAAAACAGAAAAATGGTGCGAAAACTTGAGGCTGCACCTGTTATAGGCGATACACCTGAAGCCTACCTAAAATTACGTGATAAGGGCATGCACAACCTTGGAATTGGCACAACACATGATATGAATTCGGTAATTACCGGGATATTTTTACCATCTTTAACATGTCAGGAGTATACTTTAATGGAAAAGATAAATATGTGGCGAGGTAAATCCAACTCTGGTGTTAGCTCATTATGGAATGAAATACTGAGAACGAACCTGATCAACAAAGTTCCTAAACTTGATATTCCCATCTATTTTTTCTCAGGAGTTTACGATTACACCGTGTCTTACCCATTGGCAAAAGAATATTTTGATAAGTTAAAGGCACCTATGAAAGGATTCTATACCTTTGAAAAATCAGCTCACAGTCCATTGTTTGAAGAACCTGAAAAAATGCAACAAATTATAAAGGAGGATGTATTGAATGGTGTAAATAACCTGGCAGATATAAAATAGACTTTTAAATACTACTAGCGCCAGCCGCTATCCAGTTCGACGCCCTTTCCCTCATCTCAACGTAAAATTTCCCCCTCATCCATCCTTTCGGCTTGCAAAAGCGTTTGCATTGTGCGTACTTTTACATTTTGAATTTAAAATTTTACATTTTGAGTTTAAAAAAGCTGTTTAAGCAAATATTCATTCTGCCGGTGCGGTTCTATCAGTTGGCGATTTCGCCGCTGCTGCCCTCGAGTTGCCGGTATCAGCCGACGTGCTCGCATTACATGATCGAGGCGATCGAGGAATGGGGGCCACTGAAGGGTATCTGGCTGGGACTCAAGCGAATCGGGCGCTGCCACCCCTGGGGCGGGCACGGGTACGATCCGGTTCCCAAAAAAGGTGATAAGGTGAAGGGTTGATAGGTTTAAAGGAACTCGCATTCAACCTTTCAACGATTAAACTTTTCAACAAAAGAGTAAATGATTACACGAAGACCTCGAAGAAATCGCGTGTCGGCTGCGGTGCGCGGCATGGTGCAGGAAACGCACCTGACTTTACATCACCTGGTGCAGCCACTGTTTCTGGTGGACGGACAACACATTAAAAACGAAGTGGCTTCGTTGCCGGGTACGTTTCGCTTCTCGCCGGATTTGGTGCTGAAGGAAGTGGAAGAATGTCTGAAGCTCGGCATCACCAATTTTATCATGTTTCCGGCGGTGGCCGATGCCTTGAAAGATAAAACCGCGAGCTACAGTTATCATCCCGATAATTTTTATTTAAAAACGGCCCGGGAAATTAAAAAACATTTCCCCGAAGCTTGCCTCATCAGCGATGTGGCGATGGATCCTTATAATACCGACGGACACGACGGCTATGTGAGCGACGGCAAAATCCAGAACGACCTGACGCTGCCGATCCTGGCGAAAATGGCGGTCGCCCAGGCGGAGGCCGGATTTGATATCCTCGGTCCTTCTGATATGATGGACGGTCGCGTGGGCGCTATGCGCGAAGCCTTGGATGAAGCGGGATTCACTGATACGGGCATCATGTCTTACACCGCTAAATATGCGAGTGCATTCTATGGTCCTTTCCGCGAGGCTTTGGATTCGGCTCCCAAGGAACTGGACAATGTGCCCAAGGACAAAAAAACCTACCAGATGAACCCCGCCAACAAGCGCGAAGCCTTGATTGAAGCGGATTTGGACGTAGCTGAGGGTGCTGACTTCCTGATGGTAAAACCGGCGCTGAATTATTTAGATGTCATTCACTTATTGAAAGAAAATTATGATGTTCCCATCGCGGCGTATCATGTCAGTGGTGAATGTGCTATGCTGCTGGCTGCTACCCTTAATGGCTGGCTCGATTATGAAAAAGCAATGCCCGAGACATTATTAAGTATTCGACGCGCCGGTGCGGATGTAATTATTTCTTATTTTGCGAAAGATTTTGCACGGATGAGTAAATAATTCAGGTTTCAATAATTTTATATCATGAAATACCTAGGCCTTCTATTCATTATTGCTGTGAGTGTATTTTCCTGCGCTGCGCCTCCACAGCCAATAAATTTATTCAACGGTACCGACCTCAGCGGCTGGCATATGGATGTGCCGGAACTGGATACCAATGCCTCCGCCCCAAAGCCATTCATCGTGCGGGAGGGCATGCTGGTGAGCCTCGGTACGCCGCCGGGGCATCTAATCACAGATTCGGTGTATCAGAATTATCGACTGGAAGTGGAGTATCGCTTTGCCGGAGAACCCGGAAATTGTGGGGTGCTGGTGCATGCTTCCAAGCCGCGGGCTTTATATGATATGTTTCCGCAATCACTTGAAGTACAAATGATGCACGAAAACGCCGGCGATTTCTGGTGTATCGTGGAAGATATTACCGTGCCCGACATGGAACAACGCCGTGGACCTCGCGAAAATTGGGGCATCACCGAAGGTAAGGAGCGCCGCATCGTCAACCTGACCGATGGTTCGGAAAATCCCGTCGGTGAATGGAACAGCATGACAATTGAATGTTATAATAATGAAATTAAAGTTTGGGTAAATAATACGCTGGTGAATTATGGTTATGATTGTACTGCAAATAAAGGGCAAATCGCCGTTCAGGCGGAAGGTTCGGAGGTGGAATTCAGGAAAATTTTATTGGCACCGATTACAGCATTAAGCGAAGAACGTTAACTATTTACTTATTATTCACTTTTTTATAATGGAATCTTACATCGCTATACTCCGAGGCATTAATGTCAGTGGTCAGAAGAAAATCAAAATGGAAGATTTAAGGCAATTATTAGCCGGGTTGAATTTCCATAATATTCGAACTTATATTCAGAGCGGCAATGTAATATTTGAGCATGAAAAGTCCGACCCGCTTGAACTGGCTAAGCAAATAGAACATAAAATTTTCGATAAATATGGCTTCGAAGTGCCGGTCATTGTAAAAACAGCAACCGAATTAGAGCATATTTTACACAATAATCCCTTTCTAAAAGGGCGCAAGGAAGACGAAAGTAGGCTCCACGTCATTTTCTTGGCGGAAGAACCCGGGCAGGAATTATTAAATAAAATAAAAGGAACTGATTATAAACCCGATGAATTTATTATATCAGATCAAGCGATTTATTTATTTTGTCCCAACGGTTATGGTCGGACGAAGCTCACGAATAATTTTTTTGAAAATAAACTGCAAGTAACCGCTACCACCCGAAACTGGAAAACAGTAAATAAATTGGTGGGAATAGCGAGTACTAAATGATTTGTCGTTAAAAATTCATAAAATATTTAATTTACTAAATCTTTACACCCAAGAAAATAATAATTGCATGAAAGTTGCCGTCTATAGCGCCCATTCCTTTGAAAAAGAGCCACTTAGTGTTGCTAATGCCGGAAAACACGAACTCAAATTTATTGAAACTGCCTTGTCGTTGCACACTGTTCCGTTGGTGCAGGATTGTAATGGCGTCTCTATTTTTGTAAATGACGATGCCTCGGCGCCGGTGTTGGAACAATTACATGATATGGGTGTAAAATTTCTTGCCTTGCGCTCGGCAGGTTTTAATCATGTCGATCTGGAGAAAGCCAAAGCCCTGGGTATGCGGGCCGCCTATGTTCCGGAATACTCACCATACGCCGTCGCGGAACACACCGTGGCGCTGATGCTTGCTTTGAACCGGAAATTAATACGAGCCAACAGCCGCGTGCGCGATCTGAATTTTTCGCTCGGTGGCCTGACCGGATTTGATATGAATGGTAAAACCGTCGGTATAATTGGGCTGGGTAAAATCGGTGAAATTGTTACAAAAATATTACATGGTTTTGGTTGCAAATTACTTGGTTATGATATAAAACCCCGGCAGGAACTTACTGATAATTACGGTATGACATTTACAGATATTGACACGATATGCGCGGAGTCGGATATTATTACATTACATGCTCCGCTAAATGATTACACTCGTTACATGATCAATCGCCAGCGCATTGCCAGAATGAAACCGGGCGTGATGCTCATCAACACCAGTCGCGGCGCGCTTGTGGATACCAAAGAATTGATCGAGGGCCTGAAATCCGGACGCATTGGTTATTTAGGATTGGATGTGTATGAAGAAGAGAAAGGCTTATTTTTTGAAGATCATTCCGATGAAATATTACAAGATGATGTAATTGCAAGATTATTAACTTTCCCTAATGTATTGATTACCAGTCATCAAGCATTTCTTACGCATACCGCTTTGCGTAATATCGCCGATACTACGATTGAAAATATTGACGCCTGGGAGCAAGGCAAAAAGGGTAAAAACGAGTTGATTTGATTCATTTTCAATCAAAAAGCTGCATATTCGCTTAAAAGTATTCGAATATGAAAAAGTATCTATTTACTTTCCTCAGTTGCTTGTTTTTACATGGGCTAAATGCGCAGAAAGCCGCTGATTTTCAATTTACGTTCGACCATCATGCGCTTTCGGTCAGTGATTTGGACGCCAGTGCCAAATTTTATGGCGAAATTTTAAGTCTGAAAGAAACGGAAGATGCGGCTAAAAACCCCGCCATTCGTTGGTTTGTGCTGCGCGACGGTCGTCAGTTGCACCTTATTCAAACCGAGGAAAAAGATATTTACCTCACCAAAACCGTCCATTTTTCATTTGCGGCGAAGCATTTTGATAAATTCATAAAACACCTTGAAAATCAAAATATTCCGTATTCCGATTGGCTTGGCGAACCAGGCAAAATTGCTCAACGCCCTGACGGCATTCGTCAAGTGTATATCCAGGACCCCGATGGCTATTGGATTGAAATAAATGATGTAAAACGGAAGTAAATTATTATCATTATATTTTTTTATAAACGTCCACCAGGAGACAGATTTCTTTTCGGAAAAGACTAAAATTGTCATCGAATTTAATAGCTTGAATATGAATACAAGAATATTAATGATGGCAAGTGCCTTTTTTCTGGGAGCCTTAGGAATTAGCTTCACTTTTTTGCCCGAAGAGATATTACAATACCTACATATTGCTGAAAACCAATTATTAACGCTGTTATTACAAGTTTTGGGAGCCTTATATTTGGGTTTTGCTGTGCTGAACTGGATGACTAAAAATAGCATCATAGGCGGCATCTATGGCCGTCCGCTCATTGTAAGTAACTTTTTACATTTCGGCGTAAGCGCCATCGCATTACTTAAAGTAGCTTTTAAGTCGGAGCATGTCAGTCTTGTCTGGACATGGACTATCTTTTACACTGTTCTTGCGGTCGCATTCGCATATGTGTGGTTTGCAAATCCGAAAAAACAGAAGATTGCTTGAATTAATTTTGCAAAAACAAAACCCGATATTATGTCATGTACCACATGCTCTTATATGGCATTGCCTGGGTTCAGCCCAAAACGCAATTAATCTTTTTGATTTTTCAAAAAAATTCCGGTTCTTGTGTTATTATAAAAAACTCAAAGCATGAGAATGGCCTCCGCATGGCTGCTTTTACTAGTCGTGCTGTCCAACTGGATAGGCGGCTTGCTTTGCTTTGAAGTAAGTTATTACATCGAAATCCGGCGCGAGATGAATGCGCTGGAACAAGCGATTGCCGAGGAAGTGAGCCGGCAAACCGGCGCCGAAAGCCTCGTCAGAATTGAATCAGCCGCCGTACCCAGAGGGCATGTCTATAGCGATTTTTTCCTCTTTTCCAAAGAAACCGATGAAGGTCAAACTGTGTATTACACCCTTGAAAAAGAATCGCAAGTCATTGATTATGAACAGATAACCCATCAGCAGGAAAATCCAGTTTCTGACACGGAGCAGGCCATTTTGTTCAAAAGCCTTTTCCAGGAGTTTGTAATGCCACAACCGGAATTGCCGGTTGCTCTTGTAGAAATTCCCGATCCATCCTGTTTTTATTTCACAGATCGTCAGCCTCAGCCTTTCCTTAGTGTTTCCACCCCACCACCTGATCTGCGGGCATAATTATCTTTTTAACTTCAATTATTAATATTTTTTCCAAATCATTTACAAGTGATATTGGCTCATGATGCGAGGCAATGTCATTTGGCGATTGTATATCACCTAAAATCACGATTGACCATGAAAAATCTTATTAACACTACTATAATATTTGTTTTTATTGTAATATTTAATCAAATAACAGTTGCACAGGGTTGTGTGGCGATTCGTAACATGAGCTGCTCCGGCGCGAATATGGGCAGCAGTCCTTCCGCGCTTTTCCAGCAAGGGCAATGGCAGGCATCCGTTAACTACCGCTATTTCAAGTCTTTCCGGCATTTTCGGGGGCACGAAGAAGAAGCCAATCGCGTTGCAGAAGGCACCGAAGTGATCAATTATTTTAATTCTTTTGACCTGGGCTTGAGCTATGGCTTGTCTGATCGTTGGTCGCTGTTGGTCACCTTGCCTATTACATTTAATGATCGCTCTTCATTATATGAACATTATGGAAATTCGGAAGAAGCCAACCCTGACCGGGCGCGTTTTCATACACAATCGACGGGCATCGGGGATTTGCGCTTAGCGGCCAACTATTGGTTGTTTGATCCTGCGGCGCACCATAGTGGCAACATTGCCCTGGGGCTTGGCGTGAAAGCCCCCACTGGAAATGCCGGCGTGCAGGATGATTTTCACAAACTAAATGACAATGGTCAGGATTATATCGTGCGGCAGGCGGTGGATCAATCCATTCAGCTTGGCGATGGCGGCTGGGGCGTTAATATTGAAGTACAAGGTTTTCAGGCTTTATTTAGCAATACCGCGCTTTATTTTAACGGATTTTATTTATTTAATCCAAGAAATGTGAATAACACTATACGCCGACCCAATCTGGATGCAAATGATCCATTTAGTTATTTATCGGTTCCTGATCAATATGCTGCCCGGCTGGGCGTCAGTTATTTCCCTTCGGGCAGCGTGGCGCTCAGTCTGGGCGGGCGAATCGAAGGCATTCCTGCGCATGATGCCCTTGGTAAAGAGGAAGGTTTCCGGCGGCCGGGATATATCATATCGGTGGAGCCGGGTATATCATATGTGCATCATAAATTTGCTTTTAATTTAAATGTTCCGGTCGCACTGGTGCGCAATCGCATCAAAAATACGCAGGATATTATGACCGGGCGCCACGGCGATGCCGCTTTCGCAGATTATTTAGTAAATGCGGGCGTTGCTTACCGATTTAGTAAAAAGAAGGAAGTCGCTTTTAAAAGCTGGGAAGAGCTGAGTAAGGACTAGAGGACTTGGAGCTGGGGTGACTGGCGACTAAATAACTTTCGACTATTAAGAATAGGTTTGGTTATAAAAAGAGGCATTCCACGTGTTTTTCGTGCAGAATGCCTCTCCTTTTTACATTGGATGTAATAAAAATTATTTATCCTCGCCTTTCATTGCTTTTTCTACGCGATCGAGCAATTCGTTGAGGTGGTTGCGCGACATCGCGTCTTTCTGGCGGCTGATGCCGGCTTTGATTTCGCGTTGCAGGCTATCCAGCGTAGCGCGCGTCACCGCTTTGATGTCGGTTTGCGTGTATTGAGCGTCGGTGTTTTTCATCCACTCTGCCATTTTTTCTACGTAAGCACGTTGCAAATTGCGGCGAAACGGATCAATGGTTGCACCCGACTTCAGCTCTCCGAAAATGCCGTTTTGGGTATCATTATACAGGCTGGTCATGGTATAAACCTTGGCGGTACCGTGCAAAGCCTCGGCTTCGATCAAACGCTTCAGGTTGGCGCCATCAAAAAGATTGTTCAAGGTAGAAACCTGTGCCGAACGCAGGCGATCCATCATCCCATCCGACTCAATGCGCTGCAAAATATTATTATCCAGCATCCAGGTCGGCGTTTTGAATAATTGCTCGTTCAGGAATGCTACGGCACGCTGCTGCTTTTCTTTTGGCACCGGTGTATAGACTACGCCTGCCTCATCCGCCGTTTTGTCGTATTCGTACACACCACCTACATTGTTGGATACGTGCCCCATGTAGCGACGGTATTGACCGACCACCTGACCGTATAATTCTTCCAGATCGTCATAATTCTTGCCGTCTTCCTTGGTCCATTGGATCAGATTTGGCACAATACGTTTTAAATTTTTAATACCTAATTCACTGGCAATCATTGCATCATGCCCGATATCTTCGGTTTGCGCGCTTGGATCAATCACTCTACCTTGCTGCTGTCCATAACGGTAGATCGGATCATTTGCTTTCTCCTTGATCCAATTGTTCAAAGTCGCTTTTTCTGCATCCGGGGAATTGGCGCCCGGAATCAGTTTATAACCATATTGGATTGACCAAAGATCATATGGTCCAATTTTTGCATATAAACCTGCATCTTTATCTTCGGGTTGCGCAACATAATTGAAACGTGCATAATCCATGATCGAAGGTGCTACGCCCATGCGCTGTACAAAGCCTGCTTTGCGCAAAGAATCCACCGGATACGCCGGGCTGGAGCCCATATTATGCGGTAATCCCATAGTGTGCCCGACCTCGTGCGCCGCCACAAAACGGATGAGTTCGCCCATCAGTTCGTCCTTGAATTTTACACCCCGTGCTTCAGGATTTACCGCTGCGGTTTGAATAAAAAACCAGTTACGTAATAAATTCATTACATTATGATACCACATGATATCACTTTCCAGGATTTCGCCGGTGCGCGGGTCGTGTACGTGCGGCCCCTGGGCATTTTGAATATCTGTAGAAATATAACGAACCACTGAATAACGCACATCTTCCGGGCTCCAGTCAGGATCTTCTTCGGCTGATGGCGGGTCTTTTGCCAGAATTGCATTTTTAAAACCGGCTGCTTCAAACGCTACCTGCCAGTCTTCGATGCCCTGCTTGATGTATGGACGCCATTTTTCAGGAGTTGCCGGGTCGATGTAATAAACGATCGGTTTGATCGGTTCTACCAGCTCACCGCGCGCATAAGCAGCGGGATCCTTGGGCTCCAGGCGCCAGCGGGTAATGAATCTTTGCTCGGCTGCTTTTTGCTCATCGAGGCTGTAATTGGTCTGGCGGATTGAAAAATAACCCACCCGGTCGTCGTAATAACGCGGCTGCATTGGCTTCTCCGGCAGCAGGATAAACGACTGGTTCATCTCCACTGAAAGTGTTCCAGTAACCTGATTATCAGGCACTTTGTCGCCGTTAAACGTCAACACATGACGAACTTCCACGTTTTGCGGGAAGCTCTTGATCGTGTTGATAAAGCTACGTGATTTGTCGAGGTTTTTGATTGCGAAAGTACGGCGTTGGGTATCACTCAGCGGACCGATCATGTCCACATCGCTGGTGAACAGGTTGGACACCTCAAATACTACGGTTGAAGAATCCTTGCCAAATGCTGCGATATCAAAAGACATGATAATCGGCTCGAAGTTGTTGTTTTTCACCGAAGTATAGATCGGATCTTCCGGATTGGCAACGCTGCTGTAGGAAACAGAACGCAGCAACACCTTGTCATCCTTGGTCTGCCAGCGAATTACCTGCTCGGGGCGCGATTCGGTACCAGCGCCGCCAAAATTGAGGTTTTTCACAAACCCGGAAATGCGGCTCACCACCAGAATTTCCTTCTCCAATAAATCCTTCGGGATTTCAAAATAATAGCTGGTTCCAACCTTGTGCACCGTGAAGAAACCCTCATCGGTAATGGCATCTTCTGTGATCACTTCCTTATAGGGCTTGATCTTGCCATTGTTTTTCTTAGGCTCCGGCTTCTTTTCGGCAGTAGGCTGAGTGGTTGGCGTCGGAGTTGGCTTAGTTTCAGGCTGCGTCACGGCGGAGGGCGATTTGCAGGCGACCGCTCCCAGGATCAGCAACATTATCAATATTTTATACATAATTCAATTATTTACTTTGTAAATCAATTATTTATAAAAAACAGAATGGTTGCAATTGCAACCATCCTTTGGACAAATAGACCTTAAATTTTTATCCCTTCGGATTCAAAGTATTTTCGATGCGATCCAGGCAATCCTGGAGGTGGTTTTGCGTCATGGTATCCTTGATCCGGGGTATATTTCTTCGAATATCGTTTTGTAAAGTTTTCAACTCAGCCCGCACTACGGCGCGCACGTCAGACTGGCTCAAATCAAAACCGGAACGCGGCGACGAAGGCTCTTCATTCAAGAGTTCCGACATATTTTCTAAATATGCCCGCTGCAAATTGCGGCGCGTGACGTCCATGGCTTTGGCGCTATACAATTCCGACCAAATGCCTTTGCGCAGATCGGCACACATTTCCGCCATTGGATAAGCTTTATTGCCTTCGATTGCCTGAGTTTCGATCATACGCTGCAAACGGGATGCATTCAACAAAGCGCCCAGATGCCTTGCCTGCAAAGAACGGATGCGTTCCACCATCCCCGCCGGTTCGATGCGGCGTGAAATCTCAGCACTCATCAGCCAGTCAGGCTTAGAGAAAGCGTGATCCAGCAGCCATTGCATGGTTTCTTTTTGTTTAGCTTTGGAAACGGGATTGTAAACTGGTCCTTGTTGATCGGCGGTTTTCAGCGTTTGGTAAACCCCACCAACGTTAGTCACCACGTGCCCGATGTAGCGGTTCCAGACACCGACCAGTTCGCCGTATAATTCCTCCAAATCCTCATAATTCTTGCCCTCAGTAGTCGTCCAGTCGATCAGGTTGGGGGCGACCTTTTTCAAATTCATCAAGCCGTAAGTGCTGGCTTTTACGGGGTCATCACCAATATTCTCAGTTTGTGAATTCGGGTCAAAGCCGCCGCCACCACTGCCAAACATGTACACCGGATCGTCTTCTTTTTCCTTGATCCAGTTGTCAAGCGTTGTTTTTTCTTCTTCCGGTGTATTGGCTTCCGGAATCACCCGATAGCCCCAGTTGATGGCGTACAAATCGTAAGGTCCCAATTGGCGGATAAAGCGAATATTCTCATCGCCGGGCTGCGCCACATAGTTGTAGCGGGCGTAATCCATAATCGTGGTCGCAATACCATATTTCTGAGTAAAAGCGCCGGAACGCAGGGAATCCACGGGATACGCGGAGCTGGCTTTCATATTGTGCGGTAAGCCCAGCGCGTGACCGATTTCATGAGAAATCACTCGACGCATCATTTCACCGATTTCTTCCTCCGGGGTTTGCAAGGTGCGTGCCAGCGGATTAGCGGCGCCGGTTTCCAGCATGTAACGATTGCGATAAGAGCGCAAGTGGTTATGATACCAAATGATATCGCTTTCGATGATCTCGCCGGTACGCGGGTCGGAAACGCTTGGCCCCACTGCGTTGCGCGTGGTGCTGGCTACGTAGCGAACCGTGGAATAACGCGCATCCTCCGGGCTGAATTCTGGATCTTCCTCGGGCGAAGGAGGATCTTTGGCAATGATCGCATTTTTAAAACCGGCCGCTTCAAAAGCTTCCTGCCAGTCTTCGACTCCCTGCCGGAAATAAGGCCGCCATCTTTCGGGCGTCGCCGGATCGAGGTAATACACAATGGGCTTCACCGGTTCTACCAATTCGCCGCGGGCATAGGCTTCGGGGTCTTTGGGCTCCAGCCGCCAGCGCCGGATATAAGTGATTCGATCAGATTTCAATTCTTCGGAACCATAATTATACTGACTCACCGTAAACCAGCCTACACGCTCATCGTGCAAGCGCGGCATCATTTTATCTTCCGGTAGCAGGATCATGGATTGATTCATCTGCATTGTGATCGTTCCGGTGCGGGAATTTGCAGGCGGACTTGAAGCGCTAAAGGTCTGGGTATGAACCACTTCGATATTGATCGGATAACTACGCACGGTATCAATGAATGAGCGCTGGGCGTCGAGGCGACTGACCTTGTATTGCTGTCGCAACGAACTGTTCAATCCGCTTATCGCCGTGACATCTGCCGTGAAAAGCCCCGTCACATCAATCAGTACTGCTGTTGAATCCGGGTTCATCGCTTCAATTTTGAAAGCATCAATGATCGGCTCGAAATTATTATATTGTACAGATTGGTAAATCGGCAGTTCTTCATCCGCCACGCTATTGTAAGAAATAGACTTGAGCAGAATACGGTTTTCCTTGCGTTGCCAGCGCACCACCTGTTCATTCACGGAGGAACCGGCGTTCAGATAGGGGCTTAAATTTTCCGGGCAGCCCTTGATACGGCTGATCAGGAGCATGTCCTTGCCGATCAGGCTATTCGGAATTTCGTAATAAACTTTTTCATTCACAAGATGCACTTTGAACAAACCATCATCGGTTTTGGCATCTTTTAAAATGTCTTTGTAAGATTTGCCGTTCGATTTTTTTTCCTCGGGTTTCTTTTCGGCAGTAGGCTGTTGTGTAGAGGGTTGTTGTTTTGGTGGCTCTTGCACCGGTTGACTTGTTTTACAAGCAAAAAGTGCCAAGAGACAAAATAGGAATAGTTGTTTATACATGATTAGCAGCGTTTTGTTGACGCCGCAAAATAAAAAAATAGCCCCAAAGCGAGGCTACTTCCCTACCATTTTGGCAGTATTTTCTAACAACCTACGATGTTATTTTGATAATGATTGGAGAACGCTTTCTATACGTTTGGTATAAGCCGACAAATATGCCGGAAGCGCGCCCTGATTGGTGTCTAGCCGCCAACGCCTGGTTACATCGCCACTGCGCCATTCAAGGTAATAGCCACCCTGATCGGCACAATCCGGGCAACCAATGACTTCTTCGGCTTCTTTCATGAGTTCCTGCGGGAAATCTGCCAGGAGTCTTTCAGCAGCCTGATAAGCTTTTTCTGACATAGGCGTGCTGCTAAACACAAGGCTGTCAGGCTCCAGCAGTTGCTTGACCTGGTCTGCAAAAATCTGATTATCAGTTATTTTGTAAAGTCTGGCGCAGTCACCCTGACAAAAACCGTGGTATTTGCCAAAGATCAGCGAGCTCGCGCCCTGCATGGCCGGATTTTCTGTGGGCTTCGTTTTGCAATTGGTTAAAACTAGAGCCAGGCAAAGGCAAAGGATGGATGTTTTCAGCATGGTATTTTTCTGTTTAATGATTTTATTTCGAGTAAAAAAAGTGACCCTGTACATGAATGTTTTATTTATAAAAAATTGATTTTTAATATTTTATTGTTTTTTATTCGCTTTCGTCTGTCATGTAATTTGCCAGTACAACTGTCTTACAGCGTAACCAGAGATGAATTGTTTCGAAACAAGTTTTCCGGGCAAGACGGCAGCAAATTTATTTTCCGTTGGTGAAAATTTTGTTAATTGACCTTTAAATTTGTAACTATCTCGAATTCAGGCGATATTACCAAATAACTTTTGTCGTTTTACTTGCAAAGGTTTAGGATATTTCGTTAAAATCTTGTTAAGCGAAGAAAAAAAATAGAGAAACATTTCTTTTTTTCAAATTATTGCCTTTATCTTTGGGAAAGTTTTAATAGAAACGCGCATTTAATTTATTATCTAATCAAAATCTGTTTGTCTATCGGTTCTAACTTCTACACTAAATAATTAGATTTTCAATCCCATAACGCTAAAATTATTTAGTTATGCAAGTTACGCCGTTGAATGACCAACAGCTCATCGCACTCTATTTGGAAGGTGACGAACGCGCGTTTGAAACGCTCCTTAACCGTCATCAGCAAAAAATTTACACTTCTATCTATCTTTTTGTCAAGGATCAGAGCCTTGCAGAGGATATTTTCCAGGAAGTTTTCATCAAAATTATTGATACCCTGCGCAAGGGCAAGTACAACCACGAAGGTAAGTTCCTGCAGTGGGCCATGCGTATTGCGTACAACATGTGTGTGGATTATTTCCGCCGCACCAAGCGTCGTCCGCAGGTATCGCCGACCGAAACATTCGATATTTTCGATATTCTTCAGGTCTCTGATGATAATGCCGAGCAGAGCATCATCCGCAGCCAGACGCACGATAAGATTCGCCACCTGGTAGATCAACTGCCGCCGGAGCAGCGCGAAGTCGTGATTTTGCGTCACTACGCCGATATGAGCTTCAAGGAAATTGCCAAGCTTACCCGCGTAAGCATCAATACTGCCCTCGGTCGGATGCGCTATGCACTCATCAACATCCGCAAGATGGTGGAAGAAAAAGAAGTGATTCTTCAGTAATTATCATTCATAAAAAGACGAATGGGCTGCCCATCTATGCTACGGCGGCCCATTTGTTTTGTTCTATACCTAGCCTTTTTCCACTTTAAAAATATGGATCGGATACTTGGATGGATTGAGTTCCACGTAATTCCAGTCGTTGAACCAGTGAAAAATTTCGTTGGTCAATAAGTCTGTGACTTTCAAATGAACGCGCCCTTCGATAGCCAGTAATTTCTTGGGCACTTCCACCCAGCCGGACTGCTTGAACTGCGTATCAAAATTCACAATACACCAAATGACGTTGCTCAGGTCATCGGTGAGTTTGATATAACTCATGAGCAGATCATTGTCGGTACGCGTGAAATGCAGATTCCAGGTGGTTTGAAGCGCTTTATTGTCTTTGCGAATGCGATTGATCGCGGTATAAAGATCGGTGATTCGATTGCGTGCATCCCAGTCGTACTCGCGGATTTCGTATTTTTCAGAATTGAAATATTCGTCTTTACCCGTTTCATCATTGCCGGTATTTTCCAGGAATTCATAAGCGGGTCCGTACAAGCCATAATTGCTAGAAAGTGTGGCAGCCATAGCATAGCGTAAGGCAAAAGCATTGGAATCCGCGCCCATAAGTTCGTAGGGCAGAATGTCGGGCGTATTGGGCCAGAAATTGGGGCGCATATACTCTCGTAATTCTGTTTGCGTCAGCTCGGTCAGATACGCTTCCATTTCCTTGTGCGTGGTACGCCAGGTATAATAGGTGTAAGATTGCGTATAGCCGCCTTTGGCAAGTTCCGCCATTATCTTGGGGCGCGTGAACGCCTCCGCGAGGAAGATGGTATCAGGATATTCTTTTTGCACCGCCGCCATCACCCATTGCCAGAACCGGAAAGGCTTGGTGTGTGGATTGTCAATTCTGAAAATGCGGATGCCGACTTCGCACCAGTAGATGAAAACACTTTTCAATTCTTCCCAAAGCCCCATCCAGTCTTCGGTTTCAAAGTTGATCGGCACAATATCCTGGTATTTTTTAGGCGGATTCTCGGCGTAGGCGATCGTGCCATCCGGGCGCCAGAGGAACCAGTCGGGATGCTCCTTGATCCAGGGATGGTCGGGCGCACACTGGAAGGCAATATCCATCGCCAGTTCGATGCCGTGTTTTTCCGCTTCTTTTATCAAATGCGTGAAATCGCTCAGCGTACCGAGCTCAGGGTGGATGGCTTTATGACCGCCATGTTTGCTGCCGATGGCCCAGGGCGAGCCCGGATCATCAGCTTCGGCAGTTACCGAATTATTTTTACCTTTGCGGTTTTTTTCGCCAATCGGATGGATTGGCGGCAGATACAGAACGTCGAAACCAAACTCCTGCAAGCGCGGGAGCAGTTTTTCTACATCCTTGAAAGTACCGTGTTTGCCGGGTTTTTGGCTGGCCGAGCGCGGGAATAATTCGTACCAGGTGCTGAACAACTCTTTCTCCCGGCCGACACGCACCTGCAGGTTTTTGTCGTACTCGGTCTGGAATTGCTTCATCGGATGATCATGCACCAATTGCTTGAAATCACGACCAAGCACCGTTTCAATGGCATGCTCGTAAGTATCTTCTTCCAGTGAAAGCGCCACTTCCACCAGCTTTTTAGCTTTGGTTTTGGGATAACCTTTGGAGGTTTGGCGCAGCAATTTTGCCCCGATTTGCAATTCGATGGTCATTTGCTGCCCATCTTCATACTTTTTTCGAAAACCCTTGAGCCAGGTGAGCAGATGATCCACCCAACCTTCGATTTTATAATAGTAAAAGCCTTTTTTTTCTGCTATAAATTCCGCCGTCCAAACGTCATTGGGATGATCCTGCATGAACACTTCCGACCATTTTTTGTCATCGGCGTGTTTGAAAAAAAGCGAGGCGCGCAGCGTGTCGTGTCCATCCGAAAAAATATCGGCGCTGACCGCTACTTTTTCGCCAACTACGCGCTTGATAAAGAAAGAACCACCATCAATTTCGGGTTTTACATTTTCAATGATGACGCGATTTCTCATATTCTATGGGAGTCTTAGGAAATGTGATTAGGCAATTGGTTTTTCATAAGCAATAATAGGGAAAATAGTTGAAGTGGGGAAAGGATAGGGGAGGGAAAGTTCGGAAGATGGGGGGAACGGTGTATCGGTAATCGGTGTATCGGGTGAAGGGGTGAGTGCGTTAAAAGAGGCTCGTATAATCTTCAGATCATACGAGCCTCTTTTAATGGGTGAAATTTTGATGACTAATTATTTTTTAGGCTGTACTCCAAAGCGATAAGCAGCCGTAAGTGCTACGGATTCGGAATTAAAACTGCCGCCCAGTCCAAATTGAGTTCTTTCGATATTATTATTGGTACCATTATCCTGCTCGATTTGGCTGTAATTCAGGTAAACTCCGGGGACGATTTCAAGGTTTAAATAACATTTTTTATTGATATTATATTGTAACCCAAGTATATATCCTAGTTGAAGCACTCCTGAAAAAGACTGAAGCGTCTGATTTACGGAGCCTTTTGTGGAAAATAACTGGAAAGTGGGAAAAACCTCGGGTCCGTGCAAAAATTGTATTCGCTCGCCAATATCAATCCGCTTCTCTGAGCCCAGGGCAGCCCCAAACGAAAAATTAAAGTTATCAAGATCGGGTGTATCCTGTGAATTGTAATTAATATTTGTAAACACCAGGCGATACCGTGCATATTTATTCTCCATTCCATTCCATTCCTTTACTTTGCACTTTGTAAATAAGGCTAAAATCCTCAATATTAAACCTGTAAAACCCTAAGCCTACTTCGTGGATACGCCATGCGGTAGTGTCTTGTGCAGCAACAAAACCGGTACCTGCAATCAATAGAATACTAATGAATGCAGCATTCAGATAGATTGTTTTCATAAAAAGGTGTTTTTATTTAGTAAATCAAATTAATACGATCTTTTTTAGTATTGTTCAGAGAAATTTACCCTATAAAAGTAAATAAATACCTTCATTTGTTAATTTATAGGGATAATATTATTTCTATAAGGAAATGTTAATTAACAAAAAAGCTCACCAGGTCCGAAGACTTGATGAGCTTTTTAAGCTTTTCATTATTTGCTTTTAATCAAGTAATGGAAATATCAATTCATAAGAATCTTACGGCTTCGCTTTTTTCGCATCCTTGACCGGGTTGCCATCGGCATCCACAATGATGATTTCGTCGAAGCCCAGTTCTTTCAAGCCCGGCAGGATTTTTTCCTGATCGCCCACCACGAAGAAAGTCAGGTCACCCGGACGTACGATTTTCTTGCTGATCTGCTGCACTTCCGGCAGCGTGAGGTTGCGCACCTTGCTGTCGTAAGTTTGATAATAATTATCGGGCAAGCCATACTTCACCTGGTTTACCACAGAGCTCAACACCGCATTGCTGGTTTCCCATTGCCCCGGCAATTGGAGGATTGTATTCTTAGTGGTTTTGTCGAATTCTTCTTTTGTGACCGGATTATCATCCACATAAGCCTTCAGTTCTTTCATGATCTCCTGCACCGATTCCTTGGTTTTGTCGGTTTGTACCGGCGCGTAGGTCACCAGCGGGCGGTTGCCTTTGTAATCATTCACAAACGTGAAAGCACCGTACGACCAGTGTTTGTCTTCGCGGAGGTTCATATTTACGCGGGAAGTGAATTCGCCGCCAAGTACGTTGATGGCTGTGGTTTTGGCAATCTCGGAAATCTGACCATACGGGTCGATCAAATGACCGGCCACGATCACCGATTGCTGTGATTCCGGGCGATCCATCAGGTACAACTTACCTTTAGCGGCGGCCATATCCTTGGCTTTACCTACATCTTTTTTCGGAACCGAGCCTTTTTCCCAGCCGGCAAAGCGTTTTTCCAGCTTAGGCAGAAGCTCGTCCATATTGATATCGCCAACGACTACCAGCGTCGCGTTATTCGGCTTGATCCAGTCATTATAATACTTTACGAGGTCTTCACGCGTCATATCCTGCACGGTTTTTTCATAACCGGAGCTAGGCAAACTGTAAGGATGTCCTTCGCCGTAAAGAATTTTTGGAACTACCCGGAACGCCATGGACACCGGATTGGATTTTTCGCGCTGGATTTGTGCCAAACGCTGGTTCTTCTGACGATCAAATTCATCCTTCGGGAAAGCCGGATTCAAAATGACATCTGCGTAGAGGTCAAGACTCGCATCCAGCGTGGGCTTCAGCGTATTCATGGTTACGTAGGAAGCATCCGCATCTGCGCCGGTACCCAGCGAAGCACCCAGAATCTGGAGTTGTTCGCTAATTTCAAGTGTAGATTTATCCTTCGTACCTTCATCCATCATGCCCATAGCCAGTGTAGCCGCACCGGCTTTATCAGCCTTGTCGGCTGAATGCCCTGCATCAAAGACCATATTCATACCTACGGTTGGCACACCTTCACGCTTGGCCAGCACTACTTTCATGCCATTCTTCAAGGTCGCTTTCTGCAAATCCGGAAACTTGGCAGCGGCGGGTTGTCCCATTTCTGGCAAGCCTTTGCTGCGATCTACTGTGGAAGGAGTGGTTTTATAATCCGGGAACGGCGTGCAAACCTGCGTATATTTACCTCTTGTTAACCATTTTTGGGCAACCTTTTTAATGTCTTCCGGCGTCGCTTCATTGATCCACTTCAACACCGTTTTGTAATAATCGGGACTTCCACCATACACTTCATTTTCAGCCAGAATGTCAGATTTACCACCAAAACCGCCGATGCGCTCCATGCCCTTGATGAAATTGGCAAAATATTGCGCACGCATCCGATCCAGTTCTTCCTGGGTTGGTCCGTTTTTGATAAATTCTTCCATAATGGCGTTGAGTGTTTTCTCCACAGCGTCCACATCCTGACCCGGTTTTACGGTCACCTGGGTGATCAAGTTGCCGGAAATTTCCTTTGTCCATACAAAAGCCGAAGCACTGCTGGCGGTTTGATCTTCATACACTAATTTTTTGTAAAGGCGAGAATTCTTGCCACTGGCTAGCACGTCGGTAGCCAAATCGAGCATAACCGCCTCGCGGGTGCCCCATTCTGGTGTATTCCAAACCTGTACGATACGGGCTTCCGGTACCCGATCCTGATAGCTCTCGCGGGTATCCGTAGTGCGTACTGGAATTTCCACTTCCGGGCGGGTCAGAGACGGGCCGGGTGCGATGTCGCCAAAATATTTCTGGACTTTCTTGTAAATTTCTTCCGGATTCACATCACCGGCAATCACCAGTACCGCATTCGCAGCACCATAATAAGTCTTGAACCATTCGTGTACGTCTTCCAGAGAAGCGGCGTTGAGATCTTCCATTTCACCGATCACCGTCCAGGAGTATGGATGCCCTTTGGGGTACATTGCCTTGGTAATCAAGTCCCACTGGCGGCCATAGGGTTGATTTTCGCCCTGGCGCTTTTCATTTTGTACCACACCGCGCTGCTCATCGAGTTTAGCCTGGTCGATAGCACCTAGCAAATGCCCCATGCGATCGGATTCCAGGAACAAGACCTGATCGAGTGCTGCCACCGGCACATTCTGGAAATAATTCGTACGATCATTATTGGTTGTACCGTTCAGATCTGTACCGCCAATCTTTTCCAGGGCCTGGAAGTAATCGTCGTTAAAATTCTCGCTTCCATTGAACATCAAGTGTTCAAACAAGTGCGCAAATCCACTTTTACCGGGTTTTTCATTTTTTGACCCTACATGATACCAAACATTCACTGCTACGATCGGCGCCTTGTGATCCTCATGCACGATGAGTCGCAAGCCGTTTTCGAGTACATACTTTTTGTAGGGAATGTTAATGTCGTCGGGGTTAAATGTTGGCGTTTTTTGCGCAAAAGCAGTAGTAATAAAACTGAGCATTAAGCATAATGATAACAGTTTCTTCATAATGTTGTAAAGTTTAGATTAAAAAGGGAAAAGGGATGACTTCTTAACAAGAACGGAAAGAAATTTACGGAAATTGCGAGAAACCAATGTTATATGAAACTGGGAATTCTACTAATCAGGATATTTATTCGATCAAAAGAACGGAAAATACGAGCAAAAGCCAAGTGCGCAAAGGCAGCGAGTGCTTTGCAGAAATTAAAAAGAGGTATGTAAATAGCCGTGTAAAATATTACTTTTCATTTACCAATAACCGAACGATGTTATTAACTTTGGTAATTTGCTCAAAGCTGATGTAGTACTTGTTGCTGTAAATGCTGGAACATACCCGAACTACGCCGGTTTGCACCAGTGCGTCCAGTTGTTCTTCCAGTTCATTCATATCGAAACCCGTATTTACCGCAATATCCAGGAGGGTTACTTCGCCGTGATCGGTCAAATATTCGATGATGGGCGTGTTGTCAGGATGCGCAAGGGTTTCCAATGTAAAAATAGCTTGATCCAGCGCGTTTGTGCGCTTGTTTGTAATAGTGCTCCACGTGTTCATGGGTGAAAATTTGTTTTTTTCCAAGAAATAATTCGATCAAAGTTAGAACAATTGCCTGACTTATCAAATATTTTCACCATATAAACGTTAAAATGTATTTCCAAGCGACATTTTTCCTCCTTTTCACCTCCTTTTTCCTCCTTTCCTGGCGCCGTTTCGTAAGGGAGCTTTTCGGAAATATTTGTCCGGACGGCATTTCGATAAAATTTTCCTTGGAGGGAATGTCTATTTTTATATAATTTCAGGCTTGATTCAAATGCTTAAACTATGTGCATATGCCTGTAAGAATGGAAAAAGACCCCCAAAAGCAAAACGGGGGCGGCGGCCGGTCTTCCGGAGGCGGCGGACTTGGAGCCATTTTGAAATTTCTTCCTTTTATTCTCCTGTTTTTGTTAAAAAGACCGAAACTCCTGATTCCCTTGCTGGTTGTGGGTGGTATCTGGTACTTTTTCTTCGGCGGTCAGGAAATGCTCAGTGGCGGCGGCGCTTATGACGATGTCAGCGATCAGTTTTCGCTTGGGGCTTCGCTCAGCGAGGAACGGTTTGATCAGGCACAGGTGTTTGAGCCACTGGCGTACGGTTTTAGCGGCAATACCCTGCCAAAGTCCCTTTCTTTAGAACGTTATGCGCCTACCCGTCGGCATCAGGGGCAGCAGGGTTCCTGCGTGGGTTGGGCAAGTGCATATGCCGCCCGTACGATTTTGCAAGCAAGCGCCACAGGTAAAGATCCAAATCAGTTGGCTTTCAGCCCGGCGTATTTGTACAATCAGATTGCACTGAGTGGCTGCCAGGGGGCTTATATGCTCGATGCCATGAAGGCAATGTCGCAAAACGGGGCGGTGCCTTTTCAGCAGTTTCGTTATGATGAGCGGGATTGCTCGCGTGCTCCTAATGGGCAGTTGGTGAACCTGGGCCGGCAGTTTCGGATCAAAGGTTATAACCGATTGACGCTTGGTGCAAGTGATTATACGCCTGATATTCTGGCGATTAAACAAAATCTGGCACAGGGCGCGCCAGTGGTTATCGGAATGATGGTGGGCGGTTCTTTTATGAGCCGGATGGTGGGTCAGAAAACCTGGCGGCCAAACTCCGGAGATTACAGCATGCGTGGCTTCGGCGGACATGCCATGTGCGTAATCGGGTACGATGATGACCTCGAGGGCGGCGCTTTCCAAATCATGAACAGCTGGGGCGAAAGTTGGGGCGACAACGGCATTGCCTGGGTGCAGTATAAAGATTTTGAGCATTTTACAAAAGAAGCATACGGCTTGGCGCCAGTGATCAGCGCAAATCAGGCAAACGCCAACAAAATGCAGGTGGAATTTGGTTTGCTCGATGTGAATAGCAAGAGTATTATTGCTTTGACCAAAAAAGATGATATTACTTTTCGCACCATCAAACCCATGCGTAAGGGCGATAAATTTAAAGTGCTGGTAGCCAATTCGATAGAGTCCTATATCTACGTTTTCGGGCAGGAAACCGATGGTTCCAGCTATGTGCTTTTCCCGTACACCGATAAGCATTCGCCGTATTGCGGCATCACGGGGACGCGCTTGTTTCCAAAGGATTATTCGATGACACCGGATGAGATTGGCAACCGGGATTATATCGCCATTGTCGTTTCAAAAAAAGAACTGGATTATAAAACTTTGAATCAAGCCATTACGGCCAGCCGTCAGAATACTTACAGCGGAAAATTAAAAGAAGCGATTGCTAATCAGCGCATTACAGATGTGCAATTTCAAGCAAGCAATACCGTGGCTTTTGATGCTACTACAAATGGAAAAACGGCGGTGGGTATGGTGATTGAGATTGATAAAAATTAATGTCAGTTGATAGGTTGATGGGTTGAAAACGGAATAAAAATCAACCTATCAACCCTTCAACTTTTCAACCCAATTTTAAAACTTAATCCCTGCGCTCAGGGTCAGCATATTGTTCTTGCCATTGGTATCTGCGAAAAAGTCGGTTAGTCCGATCTCGTAATTCAAATCCACCGTCAGAAAGAGCACATCCACGCCGAGCCCAACATTGGCGCCGAAAGTCCAGTCTTTCAGGCTATCCTTATCAAAGGCAAAACCTTCTTTTTCATTTACACCCAGCACATAGCTTGGCGTCACACCGCCTTTGGCGTGCAATTGCAGGATGCCGCCCTCGCCTGTGAGGCGCAAGCCAATATTGACGGGCAGTTTCAGGTTTTGAATCTGCGTTTCGTCCTTGAGTTCCACATCATTTGGGTCTTCCACTTCTTTAATCAGGCGCGCCGTGTAGCTGTAAAAGTGAGCTCCCGGCTGCAAGGTCAAAGCACCTTCACCCAGCCGAAAATCCAGACCCGCATTCCAGCCCACGCGAGCCTCTGCGTTGATGTCTTTTAGTTTCGCGTCGATGCCTGAAACGTTGACCCCGACTTTTGGGTTAACGCGCAATTGTGCGTTCAGACCAGCGGTTACAAACAAGAGTGCTAATAAGGTGACGGTTAAAAAACGTAGTTGTTTCATGGTTTTTGTTTTTTTATCAAATAGATTTCTCTTTTCAAAGATGAGTTTAGAACGAAGCGACCCCGTGAAAAAATGCTTAAAATTTTAGGGAATACGTTAAAGATGGGTTAAAGACAAAACGATGCGGCTGAAAACTTCTGGAAAATCCTGTGCCGGCACTGACAAAAGTCACCTTTTGCAATGACCTCCATCACCAAACCAAAGCATGAACCAGCTTAAATTTACTTCCATAAAGACTGATATTATCCGATAATATCATGGTCAATTGGGTGTTCAATCATTTAAATCGGCCGAGTGCCGGTGCCGCTGTCGTTTCAATCATTTGGGACGACAGTTTTTATTTGCAGCAAAATGGACATTCTAAAACCTTTCCCGGAGCGCAGCGTGCAGAAAAAAGGCAACGGAGATGCCAGAAGGATAAACCAACAGCATCTCACGATTGCCAATGAAGTTAGTCCAATTTTCAATTTTTTCCCCTTACAAATAGTTAAGTGTCTTAACAGGAGAAAATAGTAGCATCAGAAAGCAAAAAAAATCGAAAAAAATCGGATTTTAGGGAAAATCAACTGTAAGACATCATGACAAATCCGGAAATAATCTTGGTTCTATGCGGCATACACAGCCTGGCTTTTGTCGGGTTTCATCTCTTTTTTTGGAAGCTTTTTGACTGGAAAAATGAAGTGCCTAAGCTCAACCGAGCCAACCGCGCAATTTTGCGTATTTCCAATGAGTTACTGATTTATCTGTTTCTCTTTATGGCGGTTCTGTGCTTTACCGTTCCTGATGAGTTATTGTATTCTAAAATCGGTAATTTCCTGCTGGTAGGCTTTTCTATTTTCTGGCTGATCCGCACCCTGCAGCAATTCGTGTACCTGCGCTACCGACACTGGCTGGTTTATCTGTTGACGTTTTTTTTCATTTTCGGCTCCATATTGTGGGCTTGGCCGCTGATGATGTTGGGTTAATCCGTGGATTTCTTTGCTTTAAAAGGAATGACTAGCTCTTTTAACGACCAGGCGCTCAGGCTGTCCAGGTCGGCTTGAATTTTTTCAAACCAGATTTTCTGTTTGGTGATATCATTATAAATATCATAATCGTATTGATCCTGCGCTTTTTCCCATTCGCTGCGAATTTTGGAAAAAATCTGCCCATGTTGCTGCTCCAAATCCTTCATACTTTTCACTTGCTCTTGAAATGCTTTGGTCAGCTTTCTGGCGTGAATTTCCGTAATATCGAAATGCCCCTGCTCATGCGCCAGTGTTTGTGCGGGATTGAGCGTATTTTTGAAATAGGAACTATGGCAATGAAATACTGATTTTATTGTGACCGTGACCTTTCCGGTAATCGGCGACCCGTACCAGCCGTAACTCAAACTGGTGTTGGTTGCTGCCTCAAATGGGCGGTTCAAAGGGCTTGCTTTAAAGTCTTCCCGCTTTAATTTTCGCTGTGCGTGCCATTTAATTTCTTTTTCAAAAGGCCTTACATCCGCAATTTTCAAGGCTTTGGCTTTGATGCGGTGGCAGGTGCTCCAGGCATCGGGATACTTGTGTTCATAAATCTTGATGGCATTCGCACCCATCCGGCGGGCTTCCATTTCAGCCAGCGCCAGCACGGATTCAAAGTCGCAGCGCAGTGTAAAGCTGCCATCCTTGATGCCTACTTCGCCGATTTCTTCAGCATCCGGGAGATGGGGCGTATCGTTTAATTTAAACACCACAAAGCCCTCATAATCAGGTATTGGCGTGTAGGTTTTGGTCGTATTGGTGATCGTTTTCGGCTGGCAGGAAAGCATGCCGACAAGCAAGACGAGGAAGAAAAACCTGGGCGCAAAACGGCTGGCAATCAGCATAATGGTTGTTTTCAGGATTGTGAATAATACGCTTCTTTTGAGCGCTCAAAGATAATGGGATTTGGGTGGAATGCGCAAGGGGAAACTTCTTGCTTTCACAACAAAACCCTACCTTTACTTTTTTGTTTAAAACAAATGTGTGTACGTTCAAACCCTGAACTTTTGAACCTTGAACACTCAAGCTTTTGAACTTTCGAACCTCAAACTATTGAATTATTAATAAAATGCCGAAGAAGAAATCCGCCGCTGTTGTTGAAGTTGAAGAACTGGCATCCCCCCAGGAAATAAAAGACGCTATTTTCATCAAAGGTGCCCGCGCCAACAACCTCAAGAACGTTAGCCTGGCGATTCCCAAGAACAAGCTCGTGGTCGTCACCGGTGTATCCGGTAGCGGAAAGTCGTCCATCACCATGGATACGCTTTACGCCGAGGGGCAGCGCCGCTACGTGGAGAGCCTGTCGAGTTACGCGCGGCAGTTTTTGGGTAGAATGAAAAAGCCCGATGTAGATTATATCAAAGGCATTTGCCCGGCGATCGCTATTGAGCAAAAAGTAAGCACATCCAACGCCCGCTCTACCGTGGGCACGCTGACCGAAATTTACGATTACCTGCGCCTGCTGTACGCGCGCATAGGCAAAACTTACTCTCCTGTCTCCGGTGACATTGTCAAACGCCACGAGGTCGCTGATGTGACGGATTTTATTCAACTGCACGAGGAAGGCACGAAAGTTCAACTCTTCATTCCATTACCTTATAAATACAAAGACCGAACTTTTCAACAAGAATTGGATTTGCTCTTGCAAAAAGGTTACACTCGGGTGTTGATGGATGGCGAATTGAAAGATATTCAGACCGTTCTGGAAAAAGGACACCCGGATTTGAAGAAAAAAATCGGCTCGATCCAGGATAAAAATCCGCTGATTTTGATAGACCGCTTCGTAGTGACGAAGGACGATGAAGAAAATGTGAAGCGCATTGCAGACTCGGTGCAAACGGCATTCTACGAAAGCGAAGGTGAGTGCGTGGTGGACATCATCGGCGGGGAGCAGCGCGGCTTTAACAATCGCTTCGAGCTCGACGGCATGACCTTCCTCGAACCGACGCCTCAATTATTCAATTTTAACAACCCTTACGGCGCCTGCCCCACCTGCGAAGGCTTCAGCCAGGTGATGGGCATTGATGAAGACAAAGTGATTCCCGATAAATCCAAATCGGTGTACGAAGGTGCAGTGGCAGCCTGGAGCGGTGAGAAGTTTGGTTTGTGGCTCGAAGAATTGCTCAATACCGCACACCTCTTTGATTTTCCGGTGCACCGGGCTTATCAGGATTTGACCCGGGAACAACGCCGCCTGCTCTGGACGGGTAATAAACACTTCGGCGGGATCAATGCCTTTTTTGAAGAATTACAAGAAAAAACCTACAAAATTCAGAACCGCGTGATGCTCGCGCGCTATCGCGGACGGACACTTTGTCACACCTGCGACGGCGGTCGCCTGCGCGAGGAAGCAACCTACGTGAAAATTGCCGGCAAACCGATCACTGATCTGGTGGATATGCCAATCGATGAGTTACTCACCCATATACAAAGCTTGGAATTCAATGAATTCGACGCAAAAATCGGGCGACGCCTGCTGCTGGAGATCACCAACCGCCTGCGTTATATGTGCGACCTGGGATTGAGTTATCTCACGCTGAATCGTCTCTCGGCTTCGCTCTCAGGTGGGGAAACACAACGGATCAACCTCACGCGTACCCTGGGAAGTAACCTTACCAGCTCCATGTATATTCTGGATGAACCGAGCGTGGGCTTGCATCCGCGCGATACCGAGCGACTGGTCTCGGTGCTTCGCACCTTGCGCGACCTGGGCAACACGGTTATCGTGGTCGAACACGAGGAAGACATCATCAAAAACGCGGATTACCTCATCGATATTGGCCCGGCGGCGGGTATTCATGGCGGCGAGGTCATTTTTGCAGGGGAGTACAAGGATATTTACGACGAAGCCACCGAAAGCCTCACCACCAAATACATGAGCGGTCGCATGCGCATCCCCGTACCGGAAGTGCGGCGCAAATTAGTCAATTACATCACGGTAACCGGCGCGAAACAACACAATCTGAAAAACATTGACGCCAAAATTCCGCTGAATGCGCTTACAGTAGTGACAGGTGTTTCAGGTTCAGGCAAGACGACCCTGGTCAAACAAATTTTATACCCGGCTTTGAAAAAACATTTCGGGGAAAATTCGCCGAAAGCGCCCGGTTTGCACAACGCCATCGAAGGAGATCTCAAGCGTTTGACGCAAGTGGAAATGGTGGACCAGAATCCTATCGGGAAATCCTCGCGATCCAATCCGGTGACTTATGTAAAAGCCTACGATGCCATTCGCGATCTCTTTTCCAAGCAGCAATTATCGAAGATACGCGGTTTCCAACCCAAGCATTTCTCCTTCAATGTGGACGGCGGCCGCTGCGATTCCTGCAAAGGTGAAGGCGAACAGGTGATCGAGATGCAATTCCTCGCAGATGTGCGCCTCGAATGCGAAGAGTGCAAGGGCAAGCGCTTCAAACCTGAAGTACTGGAAGTAGAATACAAAGGCAAAAGCATTTTTGATGTGCTCGAACTCAGCGTGGAGGAGGCTTTGGAATTCTTCGCCGACGCAAAAGATATTATCAGCAAGCTGCAACCCTTGTACGACGTGGGCTTGGGCTACGTGAAGCTCGGACAATCCTCCAGCACCCTCTCCGGTGGCGAGGCGCAGCGCGTAAAACTCGCATCCTTCCTGACCAAAGAAAGAAGCACCGAGAATATTCTCTTCATCTTCGACGAACCTACGACGGGCCTGCACTTTCATGACATCCGCAAGCTGCTCGATGCCTTGAATGCCCTGGTAGAAAAAGGACACACCGTACTCGTAGTGGAACACAACATGGAAGTAGCCAAGTGCGCCGACTGGATCATAGACCTTGGCCCTGAAGGTGGCAAGCATGGCGGGCATTTAGTCTTTCAGGGGCGCCCCGAAGATTTGGCGAAGGTGAAAGAATCGAAGACGGCGGTATATTTGAAAGAGAAGTTGACAGTGTGAAAATTGATCTAATAGTCGCGTTGCCGAACATTTTCCTGATCAATCACAGTTATTTTGAAATTGAAAGTGAGATTTGGCTTATCAAACAACTCAAGCAAGAATTTGCCCGGCTGATCCGGTTGGTAATGCTTCCAACGAAAAAAGATGATCCCGGCAGGCGGGCGGTATCCTTTTTTAAATACAAGTTCACCAAAGTCCTTATCGAAGGTGAGGATAATGCGCTTTTCAATAATGGCTTTTTCAATCACTTGCTCATCACTGATGCTAAAATCTGTCTCAGTAATAGCGTACACATCATGCCCATTCAGGCGTAAAGTCTTTACACTTGGTAAAGGGAAATTCTCATCCGCCAGTAACAACTGCATCAACTTGCCTTTGAATAAGGAAAATTAGTGATAGAAGCATCTTTGACCATGTCTTGCAGATATGCGAACAGCGCTTGTATATGTGTAGGAGTCAAACGAGGGTAGCTTTCGTAGATTTGTTCCAAAGTCCAGCCGTCAGCCAATCGCTCTAAAATCAGTTCTACCGACAAACGCGTGCCTTTAAAGACAGGCTTGCCGCCTAATATTTGTTCATCAGCGTGAATATGGTCAGACCAGCGCATGGTTTTTATATTTAGAAACCGGAAGATAAAACTTAAAGTTCAAAAACACTTTAATCCCCAAAAAAAGGTTGAATAGAAAAAGATACATTAAATTCAAGTCATTCATTTTAACGGTAAGACTCTGATGCGTTCTCTGATTTCATCCAAAGTCAACAAAGCACCTGCTTTTAAGGAAGCTTCGAATTGGAAAATCGCTCTCAGGATTCTTGGTCTCAATATTTCAGGCATAATATCTTGCGTCCGCGCCTGTATAACGCTCGGTGCATCGGCATTAGTAGCAGCCAGTATGGCGCCAAAGTCCAGATCATGGGTAAAAACAATGTAACCATTTTCCTTTGCATAGGAGAAAATCTCCGTATCGGGAGCTGTGGCTTTTCCTATCTGCGACCAATGGACGGCTTCAAAGTTTTCTTTTTCGAAGAAATCTACCCACATTGGCGAGAGGTTCATATCAATCAAAATACGCATCATGCAGCAAACGGCGCTTCAATTTCCTCCGCACGCCAGGCTGCGTAAGCCAGGGCTTGACGAATATCTTCCTCTTCCAGATAGGGATAAGCTTTTAAGATAGCTTCATTGCTATAACCTGAGGCTATTAAGCCTACGATCATGCCTGCCGTTACCCGCAAACCCCGAATACAAGGCTTGCCGCCCATTACCATTGGGTCAAAAGTGATTCGATCCAGATGTTTCATTGTTTTCTTTTTCTAACCGGAAGATAAAACTTAAAGTTCAATATACCTACCCTTTTACCAGGCGATCTGATTGCATGTTTCAAGCATTACTTTTTTTAACCGATATATTCTGATTTCCTGCAATAAAGTTGCCTTATCTCTCCATAAAATAAAAATCATAAGACATAAATCTAAAATCACAGGTAATAAAATTAAAGTAAATCCTTATAAATAAAAATCATCCTGCCATACCGCTTGTGCAATGAGGTATAAAGTAAAAGTATCAGCGCATAAAGCTGAAGTAAAGGCTCATAAAGTTAAATCATTGTAATATAACGCTCATGTAAAAGGGCATAAAGTGAGTGCATCAGCACATAAAGTCAAATCATCGTGGCATTACACTGGCTCATCATGGCATTATGCTAGAGTATCCTATCATAAAGTTGAATCATCATGGCATTATTCTGATTTATCCTATCATAAAGTTAAATTTTTGCAGGTGATTGCTTGTGCACCAATTATCTACGCGGAATTAACCCGCCTTCTTCAAAATTCTTTCAAATTTCATATAGATTCCCTACAAATTTGTATCTTACCTTTATGGCAGAATGAATATTTGCAAACACGCCTTTTTCAAAAATCTATTGCTTAGCTCAAATCAATTATCATGGCAACCATCACCCTCAACGTCAACGGAGAAAAACGCACGGTCAATGTGGATGCAGGCACCTCCCTGCTTTGGGTATTGCGGGAACACCTGGGATTAACGGGCACTAAATACAGTTGCGGCAAGTCTTATTGCGGCGCTTGCACCGTGCACATGGACGGCATGGCCATTCGCGCTTGCACCATGCCTGCTTCCGGTGCAGAAGGGCGCTCCATCACTACCATTGAAGGGCTTTCCGCTAATGGAGACCACCCGGTGCAAAAAGCATGGATTGAAGAACAAGTGCCACAGTGCGGTTATTGCCAATCAGGACAGATCATGCAGGCAGCAGCTTTGCTGGCGAACAATAAAACACCAAGTCGCGAAGAAATCATCAGTCAGATGAACGGCGTATTGTGTCGTTGCGGTACATACATGCGTATTTTAAAAGCCATTGAACGAGCATCCAAAGAAATGTGATAATAATGGAATATTGGAATGGTGGAGTATTGGAAGAATGATTGCCGTTACTTCATCATTTCGAGTAAGATCTTTGATGCAAAACCCAATTTTAAATTTTTGCTGATTATGAAAAATCCAATTACCTCCGATAAATCTATTTCCAGAAGAAAATTTTTGACCGCAGCCGGTGGTATCACGTTTGCAGTGACGGCTTATGCGATGTTTCCCAGGTTTTCTTTTGGAGAATCCTCTGTGAAAGACGCAGCATCCTCCCTTGGCAATAAAATATCCGCCTGGGTGCATATCCGGCCCGATGGTCGCATCACCATTTACAATCCTGCCGCTGAAATGGGGCAAGGTTCCATGACCGCATTGCCGGTAATCTTTGCCGAAGAATTGGATGCCGACTGGTCAAAGGTGCATATTGAATATTCACCCATTGAACCCAAGATTTATGGCCCCGGTGTGTGGGGCGGACGCATGATGACCGTTGGCAGCAGGGCAGTGTCAGGTTATTACGAGAGCTTACGACAAGCCGGCGCGCAGGCGAGGTACGTATTAATGTCCAATGTGGCTAAGAAATGGGGCGTGCCCGTGGAGGAATTGAGCACCGAGCCGAGCGTAGTGATGCATAAAGCCAGCAATCGCAAGATGACTTATGGTGAAATCGCCGAGTTTGCAGAGATGCTGGACAATGTTCCTGAAATACCGGACAATAAATTAAAAAACCCAAAGGACTTTCGTCTGATCGGCAATCAGAACGTGCCCCGATTTGATATTCCCGCCAAGGTAAACGGCAGCGCCCAGTATTCAACCGATGTTCGTTTGGAAGGCATGGTCCATGGTGTGATTTCAAGATCGCCGGTTAATGGCGCAAAGCCAAACTTATTGAATGAATCTGACATTCGCGACATCGAAGGCGTGCTGGACGTGGTAACATTGGACCATGGCATCGGCATCATCGCCAATACCCTTGAGAAAGCCTTGCGTGTCAAGGATCAATTGCAGATTCAATGGAGCAAGGACGCGCCTGCCGCTACGCACAACAGCCAGGAGGCTTATGAAGACTATGCCAAATTGGTAAGAGATGAGAAACAACGCGGACGTGCCCTGGAAAGTAAAGGCAATGCGGACAATGCCATGAAAGCAGCCGCAAAGATTTATACTGCTGATTATAAAAACGATTACGTATATCACGCTCAGATGGAGCCATTGAATGCAGTGGTTGCCATAGCCGAAGATGGCGATAGCGCAGAGGTTTGGTGCGGTACCCAAGCGCCCGATAGCGCGAAAGCAGCGGCAGCCCGCGTGCTGGGATTGGATGAGTCCAAAGTGACATTGTATCCTCACTATCTGGGAGGCGGCTTTGGCCGGCGGTCAAACTCAGATTACGTGGAAGAAGCGGCAGCTTTAGCGAAAGCCATCCGCAAACCCGTGAAACTAACCTGGACGCGCGAAGATGATTTGCAGTATGGACAATTTAGACCCATTTGTTTGCAGCATATGCAGGCAGGTGTGGATAAAGCAGGCAACATCAGCGGTTGGAAATACATCATTACCGGTACGGGCGGCAATCTGCTCGCCAGCGGTGCGGAGATGCCTTTTTATACCCTGCCCGATCAATTGATCGAATTGCGTCCTGTGGATCACGGCATCCGTACGAAGCATTGGCGAGCGGTAGGTCATGGTCCGAATAAGTATGCCATCGAAGCTTTCATCGATGAGATCGCACACGATCAGAAGAAAGACCCTTACAAATTCCGGCAGTACCTCATGCGCAACCACCCTCGCGCGCTGAAAGTGCTGGATACCGCAGTACAAATGTCCAATTGGGGTAAAAAACTCCCCGAAGGACACGCGATGGGCATAGCTTTTGGTGAACGAAGCGGTTCGCTCACTGCGGGCGTTTGTGAAATCTCGCTGGACAAGGAAAGTGGCAAGATCAAAGTGCATCATGTTTGGGCAGCATTGGACGCGGGCGTTGTCGTACAGCCCGATAATGCGATTGCACAGACCGAAGGTTCTATCTTAATGGGCTTGAGCACGGTATTCCACGAAAGTATCACGATCCAAAACGGCAAGGTGCAGCAATCCAACTTCCATGACTACCCGATACTGCGCATGGCCGATGTGCCCGAAACCCTGGAAGTGCGCATCGTGCCTTCGGAAGAAGCGCCTTCGGGCGTGGGCGAAGCGGGATTGCCCTTCATCGGTGCGGCGGTGGCGAATGCCTTCCTGGCTTTGACCGGTAAGCCTTTGCGACATATGCCTTTCACCCCGGAACGGGTGCTGGCGGCGCTGAAGGCGTAAACCTTCCAAATTGCTCCTCTGAGCTTTGACCTTTCAGTTCGGAGGAGCCATGTTTTACTTCTAAGCTTCAGTGTTCTAGTATTGAACATTAGTGCTTTAGTTCCAAACATCAACGTATTGGTTATTTTACATCAATCTTTTAGTTCTGAACTTCAATGGTCTAGTTTTTAACTTCAACTTTCTAGTCTTTATACTCCATACTTTAAGTTCTGGACTTTACATTAGATGTTTTGAACACCAATTTTCAAGTTCTGAGCTTCAATAGATTAGTTGCAAAACTTCAATTTTTAAGTTCAAAACAACAATGTTTTAGTTCTGAACTAGATCCTTATAGTTCCAAACATCAATGCTGAACTTTCAAGCTACGATTTCCTTCCTTTTCTCAAGAAAGCGGAAATTTTATGGATTGGATTATTGTTGAAAAGGCAGTATTTTTATCGCGTTGACTATTAAAAATACACGCCATACTGCCTCCGCCAACTCGGCGGATGGCGTGTATACAAATGTTGGGGGCTATTATGGACGACAGACCATAAACGACAATGAAAAATAAAAACATTATGAATACGGTCTTCTTATGTACGGTAGTCTGCCTTCTAATGACATGTACAAACTCAAACAATCAGACACATTCACAACAAAATGACATTGCTCTTGAAAAGAATGATAGTTCATATCAATGGACTCGTGCTATTGAAAGTGCTGCCTGGAGTAAAAGTTATAACTTTCAAATATTTAGCATTGGGGATACGTTATGGGTATTTCATTCAGACGGTAACTGGTTTTCAACAAACGGCTTAGAATGGCAGAAGTCACTCCTGCGCAACTCAATAAATAATCTCGCATTTCTTGACTATGTTTATTTCAAAGGAGCAATGTTTGGTCTGGGTCATTTTACCGGAAATATAGAGAGATATAACTTAAAGACTGATATACACATTTCAACAGACTTTAAAAACTGGCAAATCGTTTCTCAGAACAATTTGCCGAAGAGATTCTTTTATCATCCGTTCGTGTTCCAAGATAAGCTGTGGATAATTGGCGGAGAAGATAAAAATAGAAAGTACTCGGATATATGGACTTCCATTGATGGAATTGATTGGATTAAACAGAAGGAAAATTTGCCATTTGGATTTAATGACGGTGGACAATTTGTGATTTTTAAAGACAAAGTATTTATGTTTCGCAGTGACGTTTGGTCATCATCCGATGGACTTAACTGGGAGCAAGTGACTTCCGCAATCGTTCCGGGAGAAGAAATATTTGGATATGCTCCTGTGGTATTTGACAACAAAATCTGGTTACTAGGCTGTAATAGAAATGGACAGTTCACTAATCAAGTTCTTGTAAGTGCAGATGGTAAGACTTGGAACGGACATGATGCACCTTGGTCTCCACGAGGCGGTGTTGCAGCGACAGTACACAATGGAAAAATCTATATGACGGGTGGAAAATACGGTGGCACACCAAATCACCCTGAATTTAGATACGACAATGACTTATGGATACTTGAAAAAAAATAAATAACTACCGCTAACAAAGTATAAGCGTAATGCGGGCTAAAGTACTAAATTTGAACGAATTGAATATATAAAAACATATGGTTAAACCGAAGGTGAAGTGCTTCTAATCCCGCACTACGCTTATACTTGACCGTTAGTGGATATTAAAATCAAAAAAAGATGCTAACAAAAGAAATTATAAAAC
>CAZGAU010000026.1:31030-44875 GCA_964523725.1 uncultured Saprospiraceae bacterium | reverse complement strand
AGAAATAATCAAGCAAATAATCTGCCGGTTTTGATGAATTTTGAAAAGAATAAAGATTATTTTTTCAGGATTTCAAGAATGGAATCGGTGGTTTCAGGCATTCAAATTGATGAATTGACCGAAAATGCCTTTAAAATGCAGATGTTTGCTAATGATGTGAATCCCAAACCAACGGTCATCCGCCTCCATCAGTCCACTGCCACCCAATAAAATGTTGGGATTCGATATCTTTTTGTAAGTGAAAAACTGGAGTGATAGTCGCGATGATTCCTCATCACCGGAACTATGTATATCGATTTTCTGTTACCGTTTTGTTAAAAGCAGGTTTTCCCATTAGAAGTTTAGTAAATTAGTTCATTGAATTCTTTTTTAAGATAGAAAAACCCGAACATGAAAAAATTAACCTTCATCCTATTACTGGCGGCGCTCGCTATCGGCGTGTCGGCACAATCCGATCATCCGGAAACAGTGCGGTTGCATCTCATCCACAAAGGAGAGCAATGCGGCTTTCGCCTGAAAACCACCTTGAATCATACCAGCCCGGTCAAGCTGGCATCCAAATCGTATAACCTACTGGAATTCAAGGAAGAACAATTGGGCATTATTCAGGAAATCAATTTCGCGGAGCAGATGATTTATCTCAATTTTAAAAAAGGGAAAGATTATTATTTCCGGATTTCGCAAATGCCCGGTCAACTGCCAATGATCGATGAATTGACCGAAAATGCATTTAAAATGGAACTGTTGATGAGCGATATTGATTTTTATCCCATCGAGCACAAGCTCTTCGGAGATACCGCGTTGAATAATTGAGCCTGGCAATAAATACACTTTTTTGTAATGTGAAAATGATTTGAAATGAGACGACTGTCGCTGATAATTTTGCTCGCGGTATTGACTTTTCAACTACATGCAGCCTACCTTCTGCTTCCTATGGATCATGCTTCCCAACGTAATCACCTCAAAGCCTATGGAATCACGTATTGGGTGCTGGAAAACAACGCTGAAGCCTGGTGGTTGCTCAATTATCGCGGCGGCAGTTTCGCTTTCAAGCACAATGTGATTTTTGAAAAAGAGTGTATTACGCGAGGGGTGAGCTATGAAGTCATCGCCGATGCTCAATTCAACCAAATTTTGGAAGAAATTGCTCACCCTGAGGCAAATATGGATGCCATAAAATTAGAAGTGGCGCCTAAAGTCGCGGTTTATTCGCCCAAGAAAAACGAACAGGGCATTGACATTCAACCCTGGGACGATGCGGTTACGCTGGCTTTGACTTATGCCGAAATTCCCTACGAAACAGTTTATGACGAAGAGGTTATAAATGGTGAATTAGCTAAATATGACTGGTTGCACCTGCACCACGAAGATTTTACCGGGCAGTTTGGCCGGTTTTATCGGCGGTATGTCAATCAACCCTGGTATCGCGAGCATGTGCGCCAGGCAGAAGAAACCGCTAAAAAACTGGGTTTTGGTAAAGTTTCCCAACTCAAACTCGGCGTAGTGAAAACCATCCAGGAATACGTAGGCGGCGGCGGATTCATGTTTGCAATGTGCTCAGCAGCAGATACTTACGACATTGCGTTAGCCGCCGAAGGCATAGATATTTGCGAAAAAGAATACGATGGCGACCCCGCTGATCCAAATGCCCAGGCAAAACTGGATTTCAGCAAAACCTTTGCGTTCAGGGACTTTGATATTTCGACCAATCCTTATGAATATGAGCACGCCAGCATTGACAACAGCCGGGGCAGGCGCGTTTCTCCTGATCAGGACTACTTCACTTTATTCGATTTTTCGGCAAAATGGGACCCCGTGCCCACTATGCTCACCCAAAATCATACCCGTACAGTCAAGGGATTCATGGGACAAACCACGGCTTTTCGTAAGGAATACATAAAATCGAGCGTTTTGACCATGGGAGATAATAAACCTGCCAATGAGGCGCGTTATATTCATGGCACCTTTGGCGAAGGAACCTGGACTTTTTATGGTGGACACGACCCCGAAGATTATCGCCATCACCTGCAAGACCCACCGACTGACCTGAGTTTGCACCCCAATTCTCCGGGTTATCGCTTGATTCTCAATAACATACTTTTCCCGGCTGCCAAAAAGAAGCAACGGAAAACATAATTTGCTTAAAAACTTTTTAATAAAAAAATTCCCGCGAACCCTCTATTTTTGAATCCGAATTGTGTTATGAAAGGTTTTATCAAAAAAAAATTTAAAATGCCAATGAGACGACTGATTGTAGTGATGTTCCTGGCGGTTTTTGCTTTCCAGGCTCGGGCGGCCTATCTTTTGATCCCAATGGAGCACGATGTGCAACGCAACCATCTCAAAGCCTACGGTATCACTTACTGGGTTTTGCAAAATGGCGCCGAAGCCTGGTGGTTATTGAATTATCGTGGGGGGAGCTTCGCGGTCAAGCATAATCCAATTTTTGAAAAAGAATGCATTACGCGGGGCGTGACTTACGAAGTCATTGCCGATGCCCAATTCAATAAAATTCTGGACGAAATCGCTCATCCTGAGGTGAATATGGATGCCATCAAACTGGAAGTAGCACCCAAAATTGCTGTTTATACACCTTCTCAAAATGAACAAGGCGAAGCGGTACAACCTTGGGATGACGCAGTAACCCTGGCTTTAACCTATGCCGAAATTCCGTATGAAACGGTCTATGATGAAGAGGTTTTGAACGACGAACTCGCCAAATATGATTGGTTACACCTACACCACGAGGATTTCACCGGGCAATACGGTCGGTTTTACCGCAACTATTCCAACCAACCCTGGTACCGCGAGCACGTGCGCAAGGCAGAGGAAACCGCCCGAAAAATGGGCTTTACCAAAGTATCGCAACTGAAGTTGGCGGTGGTGAAAAAAATTCGGGAATTTGTAGCCGGCGGTGGCTTCATGTTTGCAATGTGCTCTGCAACAGATACTTACGATATCGCATTAGCAGCAGAAGGGCTTGACATTTGCTCGAAGGAATACGATGGTGACGGTGCTGATCCGAATGCCCAGGAAAAGCTGGATTTCAGCAAAACTTTTGCTTTCCGCAATTTTGAACTAATGAGAAATCCGCTGGAATACGAGCATTCTACCATTGACAACAACTATGGCCGAAACGTGCCACCCGATCAGGATTATTTCACTTTATTCGATTTTTCGGCAAAATGGGATCCTGTACCCACCATGCTTACGCAAAATCATACCCGTACGGTGAAAGGATTTATGGGGCAAACCACAGCTTTCCGCAAATCGCATGTAAAGCCGAGCGTGCTGGTTTTAGGCGAGAATAAGCCCGCGGATGAGGCGCGCTACATTCACGGCACCTTTGGCGAAGGCACCTGGACATTCTACGGCGGTCATGATCCTGAAGATTACCGTCATTTTGTTTATGATCCCCCAACGGATTTGAATTTGCACCCAAATTCGGCGGGCTACCGCCTGATTTTGAATAATATTCTATTCCCGGCTGCCAAGAAAAAGCAAAGAAAGACTTGATTTTCAAAAGATTACAAATGCTATTGTCGCTATAGTTGCTCGCTTCGCGAAATCTGTAGTGACAATAGCTACTAAAATTACAACCAAAAACAGCGGCAATTACAATAAAATCTTTCGAATTAAAACCTTTCTACCTTCTAAGCTTTTTAATATCGTTGGCTGGAAATTAATTTTGCAATCCAAAAATAATAGCTATGAACAAGCTGCGATATCTGCTATGGATCGTACTATTGGCTGCCGGTTTCTTTGCCGGAGTAGCCTGGAAAAATAATGATTCTAAAAACACACAAGACAATGCCGCTACTGCGAAGGCCGTAGCAAACACCGACGAAGACAGCGCCACACGTGCCGCAGCTCTAAGCGAGGAGCTCAACCCCGATGAAATCGCCACCATTCAACTATTCGAAAGAGCGACGCCTTCGGTTTGCTTTATCACTACCTCCAACGTACGTAGAGACTACTGGAGCCGGGATGTGACGGAAATTCCGCGCGGATCCGGTTCGGGGTTCGTTTGGGACAAAGAAGGTCATATTATTACGAATTATCATGTAATACAAGGTGCAGACCGTGCCACAGTAACGCTTTCAGACAGAACGACACTGGAAGCCACGCTGGTGGGAGTCGCCCCGGAAAAAGATCTGGCTGTTCTAAAAATTGATGCTCCCAGAAACAAGCTTATTCCTATTCCATTAGGTACTTCGGATAATTTGCGGGTAGGGCAAAATGTTTATGCAATTGGCAATCCTTTTGGTCTGGATCAGACGCTTACCACAGGCATTGTCAGTGCCCTGGGTCGCGAAATCGAATCTGTAGCCGGTGTGCCTATTCGTGATGTTGTTCAGACCGACGCGGCGATCAATCCCGGAAATTCGGGTGGTCCCCTACTCGATTCTTCCGGCAGGCTGATTGGTGTAAATACCGCTATTTACAGTCCTTCCGGCGCTTCTGCGGGTATTGGTTTTTCTATCCCTGTGGATGCGGTGCGCTGGGTAGTACCAGAATTAATTCAACATGGAAAAATCAAACGCCCAAGTTTGGGTATTGATGTGGCGCAGGCTCAACTGGAACGCCGGCTTGGCATCGAAGGAGCTTTAGTACTGCGTGTAGAAGATGGTAGTGCTGCCGACCGCGCCGGGATTCAGCCTACTTACCGCAATAATTACGGTGAGATTGTTCTGGGCGATATTATCGTGGGCATTGGCAATGAAAATATCAAATCCAGCACCGAAATTCCACTTGCTCTGGAAAAATTCAATCCCGGCGAAACTGTGAAAATACGTGTGAAACGCAACGGCAAGGTGCAGGAGTTGAATGTGAGACTCGATCAGCCGAGATGATTCAAGGTTAAAAAGTTCAAGGTTAAAAGCTCAAAAGTTTGAGGTTTGAAGGTTTAACGTAAGAAAAGCCTTCAAACTTCAAACGTTTACGGAATTAGCCAGGAGCCTTCCCAATCTTCGTTTTTCCAATCAAACTGAGCCCGCCGATGCCCTTCTGAGTGCAGATATAAGCCATCTATCGAATCTACTTGGCATATAATTACGGCAAAATTTTCAAACGCGTATTCCGTTTCACTCAAATCCATTTCGTTATGCCAGAAATCGGGAGTACCGTCTGTGTAAGATTCAACTTTAGTGCCGGGCGCCAGCTCTGAAGCGTAGTTTTTTCGACCAATTACCGGAATATTCGACCATTGTGCTTGCGCCACATCGTCTTTATGGTGCACTTTTGCAACTCCTTGCACACGAATTTGGAATTGCCGGCGAGGATGATAAAAAAGGCAGGAAAGTTGTGCAAATTGTTGTAAATGTGTTACCTTTGCGGCTCGAAAATCGGAAAAGAGCAAAAGTGTTCTGTTTTGGACATCGGTTTTGCGTAAAATGACTGTCCGGAGGTGGGCTTGATGCCCATCAAAAGTGCCGATAACAGGGGTTCTCAGCGGATCATTGCGTTTTACGGCGCCATTGAGTAACATGCGCCAGCAATTTTCCAGAAAAAGTGGTAGCGAATCGATCCTTTCCATTGATTTTGTGCGTACTTAATTTAAAGGAAAAAATTTTTAATTTTTTTTTCGTTACTATGTGACTTTTTGAAGAGACCGCAGTCTAAATAGATATAAGTTGCAAAAAAAGCACCGCAAAGCGGGGATAAGAGACAAGGTAAAGACAGAAAAAGCGGGGAAATTTTGCAACAAAAGGCACGAAATCAGGTTTATGACAAAAAAGATATCCCAATAATCGGGACAAGATTTGAATATGGGTTTTAGGTGTTTTTTCGGGGGGCTTTTTTAGTCCCCTTTTTTATTTTCTATGGTTATCGATTTTCTCCAGATTATCCCCGTAAATATTAGCCTGCGCCCGCTTCAGGAAATCGTGCGGAAAGCCAAGTTCAATCGCACTTACTTCGTTTAATCGTGCCACCACTTCTGGTGACAATTCAAAATTGACACATTTCAGGTTATCTTCGATCTGATGCAATTTGCTAACGCCGATGATCGGAATAATCACCTGATCGCGGTGCCGCCGCGTCCAGTTGATGGCCACCTGTGCCGGACTAACGTCCAATTCTTCGGCAATTTCGACTACAATTTTTGCAATATCTGCATTTTGGTTGCTTCGTTTCAGGCTGTCTTCTTTTAATCTTCCGGGTTCGTTTTTTAAATATTTTCCGGTCAAAACCCCTGCCCCCAGCGAGGCCCAGGGCGTCACCGCCAGATCAAAAGCTTTGGCCATGGGCAACAGTTCGCGCTCAGGCGTGCGTTCAATCAAGCTATATTCAATTTGCAAACCGACAAAAGAAGTCCAGTTTTTCAACTCCGCCAAAGTATTTGCCTGCGCCACGATCCAGGCGGGCGTGTCGGAAACTCCGATGTAGTGCACCTTCCCCATACTTACCAGATCATCCAAGCCCCGCAGCACCTCATCCACCGGCGTCATAAAATCCCATGCATGTACCCAGAGTAAGTCAATAAAATCGGTATTCAGGCGCTTAAGGCTGGCTTCTACCGAACGCATCAGGTTTTTGCGATGATTCCCGGAGAAGTTAGGGTCGTCCTTTCGATCAAATAATGAATATTTGGTAGCCAGCACAAAATGATCCCGATCAGCAGCGATGAATTCGCCGAGCCACTTTTCGCTGGTTCCTTCGGTGTAGCGATTGGCAGTATCCAGGAAATTGCCGCCGGCATTGGCAAAAGCATCGAAAATTTGCTTGCTCACTTCATAATCCACTCCCCAGCCCCATTCGGTACCGAAGCTCATAGTACCCAGGCAGAGTTCTGAAACGCGGAGTCCGCTCTTGCCAAATAATTTATATCTCATCTAGGGGAATTTTTGCCGACATCATTTTTATAATGGCATCTTCGGCTGCGCCTTCCGTCCAGGCAATAAATACTTTACCCCCAAACTTAGCCATCCGTGGAAATCCGGTAGGTCTTACGGGTTCGAACGGTGAAACTTGCTGACTTGCGAGGATGTTACCATCTTTTTGCACCAGTTTTATATTCAAACTCCCGGAACCTTCGGCTTTTTCCACCCAACTCACCAGTGCGCTTTCTGCGTCCAGCATGAGCACATCCACGCGGCCCAGGGGTTTGCCGAGATCAATCCGCACCGGTGGATCGAAAGTTTCGCCTGCATTTTGCGAAAAACTCAACCAAACCTTGCCCTCTGCGTCGGACATGGAGTACCAGGCTACAGCTACCGTATTTCCAAACGCATCAATAGCAGGTCCGTTCACCGGGCAGGCATTTATCTGCCAATTATCTTCGTGCAAAGTTTTTGGCGCCGACCATTGACCATTTTGCAATCGCACATAAGAAATATCACGGATTTCATCCTTGGAGCGATCCCTATAAACGGCAATAGCCCCACCCGGAATCGCCACCGCATCGGTCTGACAGCAGGTACAAACATAGTCATCCAGCACTTGTTCATCGCTCAACTTGCCATCTGCATCAATCGCCGCATAACGCACCACCATATCATGGTCGTGGTCGTGATGCGCCGCGGAAGCCCCCTCCATTGGCAATGCCTCCAGCCAGATGGCTCCAGTTTTATCAGTAGTTGGAAAAAAACTCACAAACCCTTGAGTGGTATTGGGTGCGTCCCGATATAAAGCAATGGGGTGACTCCAGGATTGGCCAGTATTTGGGGATTGGCGTACCGCAATATTATAGCCGTAAGTTTCAGGATCGTACACCGGCAGGTAAAATGTGAACCAGCGCCCGTCGGGCATAGCCGAGACATTCGGGAAATCTGCCCAATTGACAAACCAGTTGCTGCCTTGCGCTACTTCCAAGGGTTTGCCCCACTGCCCATTTTTCATAGAGGCGACCATCAAGTGGCTTAAGGTATCTTCCTCGTGTATCCAGCTCATCAGCAATTGCCCGTCTTCGGTGGCATGCAAACTGGGAAAAACGCAGGCTTGTCCGGAAGGCGTGGTTTCAGTCTGAAAATCAAAGACTTGCTGAGACTCAGAATTTCTTTGACAAGACGTCCAGATCAGGATTGCCAAAAACAAAAAAGAGACCGTTTTCATAAGAAAAAAATGTTGTTGCGATAAAAATAACAGGATGATTGGCAAAAGCGAACCTTAGTCCTTTATATTTTAAAAATATACCGAACTTTTTTTGTGTGACTTGCGTACATGCTTAGAGTCTAAAATGATATTTTGAATCGAGAAAAAAAAATATTGCAATCAAAATAAAATTGGGAAAGCAGCCATGTTAGAATTATTTATTGCCGTATTGGCATCTTTGTTTTCAGTGGTTAACCCGATTGGCGCCGTGCCGGTATTTTTGAGTATGACCACCAATTATTCCAAGCCCGCGCTGAATAAAACCGTGCTCCAGACCAGTATTTATTTCACCGCTATTCTGCTGGTATTCTTTTTTGCAGGCACTTTTATTCTGAGTTTCTTCGGTATCAGCGTGAATGCCATGCGGATCGCGGGCGGTTTGGTGATCTTGAGTTCCGGCTACGGTCTGTTGAGTAGTAAATTTGAGGAAACCCGCGCCATCAGTCCCGAAGTAGAGGAAGAAGCCATGCACAAGCAGGATATTTCGTTTTCGCCGCTGGCCATGCCGCTGTTGTCGGGCCCGGGTTCTATTTCCCTGCTCATCAGTTTGAGCGCCGAACGCCCGGAGTGGCTGGATAAAATAGTGATCGCAGGAGTCATCGTTGTTACCGGGCTGATCGTATTTCTGATATTCCGTTCCGCGCCTTATTTCAACCGGGTGCTGGGTGTAGCGGGCATGCGGGCTCTGTCACGCATCATGGGCTTTATCGTGATGGCAATTGCGGTGCAGTATATAATTAGTGGAGTAGTTGATTTGGTAAAATCGCTGGTATAACTTACTTTTAGGGCACAAAAAAAACCGGTTGGGGTTTCCAACCGGTTTCGAAATGAGCTTTGAGAGGCTATCTACATACCAAAAATAAAAGGATATCCTTTGATATCCCCCTAAATCTTCATGAGATTACAATTTCTTCAAGGGATTACAAATTTGTCAAATAGTAAGTCGATGTTTCAAATTTGTGGATTATAACCTTGTTAGTTGTAGGTTGTTTCCTTTTTTATGATTTGTTAGTTGTCGTTTTTCGTTCTTTCCGTTTGACAATACAAATATCGCTGCGAAATCAGGCGAAAGTAAGTACAATTATTTTTTTTACTGGATTTTTCAGCCCTTTGAACAAACACACAAATACCTGATTATCAAAATATTAAAAAGAAAATAATCCAATTTTACTGTCCTAATCAACCTAATTTACCCTAAAAAAAGGGGGAGTTTTCCTTCAAATAACAACTTGTTTACGAGAAAAAAAATTAAAAAAATATGCTCACCGCACTTGATATAAAAAAAAATCTTACTATCACGTAACCTTCCCAAGTAAGATTCGTAGAATCAAAAAAGGACCTTGTAGAAAAACCGATCTGTTATTTGTTCAGGAAGCAAATTGAAAAGTGAATGGTGTGCAGGGAAGGAGCGCAGCGAAATGGCCAAAAATCAAAAAGGTACCGCAACTGATTTGCGATACCTTTTCCAAAACCACTCATGAGATTATAATTTTTGTCATTAATGAGTGCTGCGAAATTTATTTGCTTTTCTAATTTGCAGCCTCATAGTGTTTCAAATGGGATTGACAAATTTGTTGGTAGTGGTCGTCGTCGTCGTCTTAAAATAAAAAAATTAAAAAAAATGGTCGTCGTCGTCTTTTCAGGAATTATAATTTGCTATTAGCGAGTCGCATTCAAAAGTGTTTCATTGTGAGTCACGGTACAAAAGTCGTACAAAAGACTTTCTAGTGTAAGTACATTTTCGTAACTTACTGACATGCTTTTCGAGCATGTTCATATTACAAACAAATGATTAACAGAAGTTTACGATAAAAATAAGACAAGCTACTGTATTTAAAAAAGAAAAAGATGCAGCAACAAAGTAAAATTGTACGGTATATTTCAGAAATTTCTGCCCGGGATCGGGAGCGTTTTTACCAATTTGCCTGCTCTCCCTACTTTAATCAGCACGATAAAACCAAAGAATTGCTGGAAATAGTGCTGGAGTATATCGAAAAACCGAATGGTCAGCTCGACCGCAAACCACTTTTTAAGCGGCTTTTTCCGGGAGAAAAGTACAATGAGCAGCAGTTACATAATACTTTATCCTACCTTAAAAAATTGTACAACCGCTTTCTAGCCTTCCAATATATTGACTCTCAATCACTTAGAGAGCAGCTTTTTACCCTGGAGGCGGCATTTGAAGCGAATCAGTTTGACCTGCTGACCAACCGCGCCAAGCAATTGGAAAAAACCATGGAAAAATATCCTTTCCACGACGGCGACTTTCATTTTGTCAGTTACCGATACAATTCGCTGTTGGGTTACTATAGCAGCGGCTACATCGACCGCTCCAAATCCGAGTCTTTCCAGAAAATGCTCTATCACCTTGATCGCTATTATATTGTTGAGAAGTTGCGCAATTGTTGCCACCTCACCGCCAATATGATGTTTTTCAATACCAATTACGAATTTGTTTTTCTGGAAGAACTCCTGCATTATATCCAGCAAAACCTGGAATCTTTTGAAAACGACACCTCTATCATTTTATATTACACCATTCTGATGACCATGCGGGACGCCAATAATCCGGCTCATTATGAGCGCCTGAAGGATATTCTGACCCAAAGAATGGATCGGATCAACGCGGATGAAGGCTACGATCTGTACAACTTTGCCTGCAATTATTGTATCAGCCAAATCAAAGCAGGTAACACCCCTTACCAGCGGGAATTATTTATGCTCTATCAGCGAGGCTTAAAAGCGGAGCTAATGCTGACCAACGGACTGATTTCGGAGTGGGATTATAAGAATATTATCACCCTGGGTTGTAGCCTGAAGGAATTTGCCTGGACGGAACAATTTATCGAAGATTACAAAGATAAGCTGCTGGCTTCGCGCCGCGAAAACGCCTATAATTATAATCTTGCCAATTTTTATTATAATAAAAAGCTATATGATAAAGCGCTGGAAGTCCTGCGCGACGTGCAGTTTACTGACGTCACTTATCACCTGAATACCACATTTTTACAATTGAGAATTTATTATGATCTACGCGATACGGAGGCCTTCCACGGCTTGATCGAAACCTTCCGGATTTATGTCATTCGCAACCGGAAAATGACGACGGCGGAGAAAAAAAGCTACACCAACCTGCTGCGCCTCGCCAAGAGTCTGGCTGCCATCAAATTCAATGTTTCCACATTCTCAAGAAAAACGCTGAACGAAAAGATCGCCACTTTGCGCAAAAAAATAGAAACAACGGAGAATGTCATCAATAAACAGTGGCTGCTGGAGGAGTGTAAGGTTTAAAAGTTGGAGGTTTGGAGGTTCGAGAGTTCAAGGTTGGTGGCATCTGGCATCTGGAAAAACTTCTTTAACTTTGTTGGAAACAACACCAAACCATGAGAATAGTCCCGATTATTGCTTTACTGCTACTTTTTTCCAACCTGCATGCCCAAATTGATCAGCCCAAGCGCGAATTTCGCGCCGTGTGGGTGGCAACCGTTGCCAATATTGACTTCCCCAGAGAAGGAACTCCCAATGCCATCGCGCATCAGGAGCAATGGAAAAACCTGCTGGATCAGTATAAAAAGATTGGTCTGAACGCCATCATCGTGCAAATACGCCCCGCCGGTGACGCCCTCTACCCTACTGAGCTGGCGCCCTGGTCGAAGTACCTGACCGGCAAGCAGGGCCGCGCCCCCGAGCCGATGTACGATCCGCTCGAATTTATGATCAGGGAAGCGCATGATCGTGGGCTCGAATTTCACGCCTGGCTCAATCCTTACCGCGCTACGATGGACCTTGATACCGCGAGCCTCGCACCCAATCACGCTTTCCGTACGCATCGCGACTGGATGATCAAATATGGCAACCGCTTTTATTTCAACCCCGCATTACCTGCTGTACGTCAGCATGTTACAGATATTGTCACCGAAGTAATTACTAAATATAATGTCGATGCCATTCATTTCGACGACTATTTTTATCCTTATAAAGTAAAAGATGAGGTGTTCCCGGATAGTATGGATTTCTGGCGTTATGGGGGTGGTTTTAACCGGATTGAAGACTGGCGCCGCAATAATGTGGATTCCCTGATCCAGAAAATCTCGACCGCGATCAATGAAACCAAGCCTCATGTAAAATTTGGCATCAGCCCCTTCGGCGTCTGGCGCAATAAAGACAAGGATCCCACGGGCTCCGACACGCGTGCAGGCGCTACTACCTACGACGATCTTTATGCCGACGTAGTGAAATGGATGCGCTTGGGCTGGATCGACTACCTTATTCCGCAATTATACTGGAATATTGGCTTTGCACCAGCGGATCACAGCACATTGCTGGGCTGGTGGGGCGCCAGAAGTTACGAACGCGAATTGTACATTGGGCATGCGGCTTACAAAGTTCAAAATAACCCCGAACCCGCCTGGAGCGATCCCGATGAAATTCCCAGACAAATTCAACTTAACCGCCGAAATGCTTTGACCAAGGGTAGTGCTTTTTTCAGTTCCAAATCAATCCTGGAAAATCGCCTGGGCTTAAAAGACACGCTTACGCATTACTATCGCACGCCCGCGCTCATTCCCACGCCTGCAGATGCCACTTTAAAGGCTTATAATCCGCCCCGTTTGAGAAAAGCGCGTTACAAAGACGGCCGGGTATTACTAAAATGGAAAGTGGCGAAGGAAGATAAAAACGACCTGCCGGCTTATTATGTAGTGTATCGCTTCCGGGGTACCAAGATCGGCGATTTTGAGGACGCTGAAAATATTATGTGGGTCTCGCCATTTTTTATTGACAACCCGAAATTCTGTTTTATTGATGGTCAACTGGAGCAAAACGCCAATTATACCTATGTGATCGTAGCTGTAAACAGGGAACACGTGGAGAGCAAGCCCAGCGAACCGAAGGTTATAACAATCGGAAAACCAAAGGTTTAAGGCATTGTGAGCGGTTAATTGTTATTGGGTGTTATAGGTTATTTGGAATTTGCTACCCTCTCAAATAACCTATAACAAATAACAAAAAACTTCCCTATTTAACATGCTGAACCTGATCCTCTTCCAAGATCGGCATTCGTTTGTACCGCAGGAATAACTGCACTGTGGCCAGCACGTCTTTTTCACAATAATGCGCAATGCGGTCGAGGTCTTTTTCTTCCCAGAATACGCCGCCAACTTCGCTGCCGTCCATGTCGTCCTTGGGCGAAGGAAAGCCCAGAATGGCCGCCAGCAAACGAAGCGAGGTATAATTTTTGATATCGCCGAATTTCCACATTTCCATAGTATCCAGCAAATGCCTGGTTTCCCAGGGTTTCTTCCCGGAAATATTCAGCGGCTCCGGAAAATCAAGTTGATTGACCACCATGCGCCTACAGATGTAAGGAATGTCGAATTCTTTGATATTGTGACCGCACAGGAAATGGCGGTTTGGGTCAGGATAAAACTGGCTCAGTAGTTGGGAAAAGTCTCTGAGCACTTCCGCTTCGTTCTCGCTGGCGAAAGATTTCAGGCGCACGCGCAGGCGATTGTCTTCCTTGCTGCGATGTACGATCCCCACCGAAATGCAGATGATCTTGCCAAATTCGGCGTAAATACCCGCCCGCTCAAAATACATCGCCGCGGCTTCGTCTTCTTCCATTTCATCTGCGGATTTGCGGGCAAGAGAGCGGCTTTTGGTGTACCAAAGCTCCTGCATTTCATCGTCGAGTTCTTCATAATCCGGATGTCCGGGCACGGTTTCAATATCCAGGAACAAGACGTTGGCGATGTC